>NZ_JAJHVY010000005.1:0-141825 GCF_020861455.1 Bacillus sp. AF23 | reverse complement strand
GGCGCTGACCGCTCAGCTTCTTCCTCTTCATTTTCCTGCTCTTCACGAAGCCTCGTTTCCGAGACAACAAGCTCCGGCGGCTCGGCTGGCGCTTCTTCTTCGCTGTTCTCTGCTTCTAAAGCAAATAGCTCTGGCGGCTCAGAAAAACCTTCATCAGGAGCTTCATAGAGAGGAATGTCTTGCTCCCTGTCTGCTGTGTCATCAAGAAGGCCTTCTATTGCTAAATCAGCCTGGATCGTTAGGATGCGCGAGTCTGTTAGTTGATAGTCAAATGCATCAATAAACACAAAAACTTCATGTAGATGACTGACTTTATTTTTCGGGATGGTAATATCGACAGGGAAACAATGAGTCAGTTCCGCAGTTCCATCCTCTCTCGTTCTGACCTCTTCGACAAACCGCTTATCGGTATAAAACTCTTCAGTATTTTTGCTCTGATCTATGTTGTACTCACCTGTAAGTTCAAGCGATCCTCTGATTGAAACGTAATCATTTACTTCCTGAACCCTAATATCAGGATCTAATGAAATGGAAAGCAGTTCAGAAACTTCCTGTCCTTTTTGGAAACAGATCGATTCTTCTACAGAAAATTGCAATCGATGATTTTGCGGCAAGTTCATATCCTCCTTTCATCTAATCCTTAAAATTAGATGTCACTAAAGGTGTATGTATGAAATGGAGAAAATATGAATGGGGAAACATAGAAAAACCGGTACAAGGATGTCCTTGATACCGGTTTTTATCGTACTTATCCGCGGCTGATCTCTGCGAATACGTTCTCAGCTGCCTGAATTGTTTTTTCAATATCTTCATCAGTATGAGCCGTCGAGAGGAAAAGCCCTTCAAATTGAGACGGCGGAAGGAACACACCTTCGTTTGCCATTCCTTTATAATACTTGGCAAACAGCTTCAAATCCGATGCTTTGGCTGTTTCATAATTGATGACAGGTTCATTTGTAAAGAAGAAACCGATCATTGAACCTGCGCGGTTAAAGGTATGCGGAATACCGTGCGCCTCTGCCGCTTTTGAAATGCCTTCTTCCAGCCTGTCGCCTTTTTTCATAAAGGTCTTGTATGATTCAGGCGTGAGCTGCTTTAATGTTTCGAGTCCAGCCGTCATCGCAAGCGGGTTGCCTGACAGCGTACCTGCCTGATAAATCGGACCGCTCGGAGCGATCCGCTCCATAATTTCGGCTTTACCGCCATAAGCGCCGACAGGCAGTCCGCCCCCGATCACTTTTCCTAAGCAAGTCAGATCAGGCGTTACGCCGAAATAGCCTTGAGCGCATTTGTAATCGACCCGGAAGCCAGTCATGACTTCATCAAAAATCAGCAGCGTGCCGTACTGTTCAGTAATATCACGCAATCCTTGCAGGAAGCCTTCTTGCGGCGGAACTACTCCCATGTTTCCGGCAACCGGTTCTACGATGACGCCTGCAATATCTTCACCGAACTGTTGAAATGCAAGCTTTACACTTTCTAAATCATTGTACGGAACGGTGATGGTATTTTTCGCTATTCCTTCAGGTACGCCCGGGCTGTCAGGCAGACCGAGTGTTGCCACTCCTGAACCCGCTTTAATCAGCAGAGAATCTCCGTGTCCATGGTAGCAGCCCTCAAATTTTAAAATCTTATTGCGGCCTGTATATCCTCTTGCCAAACGAAGCGCACTCATGGTCGCCTCGGTTCCCGAGCTGACCATCCGTACAATTTCTACTGACGGCACTCGGTCAATGACGAGCTTCGCCAATTCATTTTCCACCTCAGTCGGAGCCCCGAAGCTTGTCCCGTATTCAGCCACTTTTTTGAGGCTCTCTACAACGCGGTCATTTGTGTGTCCTAAAATTAAAGGCCCCCATGACAAGACGTAATCAATATACTCATTTCCATCAATATCATAGATTTTAGAGCCTTTTCCTCGCTCCATAAAAATCGGGTCCATGTCTACCGATTTAAAGGCGCGAACGGGGCTGTTTACACCGCCCGGCATGAGTTTTTGTGCTTCTTTAAAAGCCGCTTTTGATTTTTCATAGCTTCTCATCTGCCTCAACTCCTGTCAACTGAATAAAATTACTCCGCAAGCCATTTTGCTGCGTCTTTTGCATGATACGTAATAATCAGGTCGGCACCCGCACGCTTCATGCTTGTCAAAATTTCTAAGACAATCTCTTTTTCCTTGATCCAGCCGTTCTGAGCTGCGGCCTTCACCATAGAGTACTCTCCGCTTACATTATAAGCCACCAGCGGCAATGTAAACTCATTTTTTACATCCCGCATGATATCCATATAAGAAAGTGAAGGTTTCACAATCAGGAAGTCCGCGCCTTCTTCAACATCTGATTGGGCTTCACGGAGTGCTTCCAGACGGTTGGCAGGGTCCATTTGATACGTTTTGCGGTCGCCAAATTGAGGCGTGCTGTTTGCTGCATCACGGAACGGACCGTAAAACTCACTTGAATATTTCACGGCGTAAGACATGATCGGAATATTGATGAAGCCTTCTTTATCTAACGCTTCTCTGATAACCGTCACAAATCCGTCCATCATGTTAGAAGGCGCAATGATATCCGCTCCGGCTTTTGCTTGGCTGACAGCTGTCTGTGCCAATAGCTCCAAGGATTCATCATTCAGGATCTGTCCGTCTTTGACCAGACCGCAATGTCCGTGATCTGTATATTCACATAGGCATGTATCAGCGACGACAACCATCTCAGGGAAGTGCTTTTTAATTTCGGCAATTGCTTCTTGCACAATCCCATGGTCATGGTAAGCTTGCGTTCCGCAATCATCTTTTTCTTCAGGTATGCCGAAAACAATGACGGATTGAATTCCGAGACTGACCAGCTCAGCCACTTCATCCTTTAATAGATCTAAAGATACATGATAAACATCAGGCATTGAAGGAACAGCTTTTTTTCCTTCTAAACCTTCAACGACAAAGATCGGATAAATAAAATCAGATGGATGCAGACGAGTTTCTTTCACCATCTCTCTCATTGCTTTTGATGACCGCAAACGGCGGTGTCTGTTAAATGATTGACTCATATTCTATCTTCCTTTCTAGACATGCGGCACATTAAATCAAGCATGCCGTCAATTGTAAATGTATCAGGCATATACGACGTGATTCCGTACGACAGCAGAGCGTCCCTCGTTAGCGGTCCGATGCTGATGCAGGCCGTCTGGTGCGCCGGCCATTTTTTTATTCCTTCTCCCAGAACATGCATAAATGTATGTACGGTTGATGAGCTTGTAAATGTCACATAATCAAATGAATACTGATTCGCGGCATTTTTTAATTCCTCAATGCCGTCTTCATCAGGAACAGTTTCATATACGACCCATTCCTTCACTTCAAAGCCAAGAGGCGTAAGCTCTTTTTTTATCACATCGCGAGATAAATTGCCTTTTATGACTGAAATCCGTTCTGACGGTTCGGCATGCTGCTTAAGAGCGTCCGCCAATTGTTCTGCAATATAGTCATGAGGCATTACATCAACCGATACGTTGTACGATTCTAAACGGCGTGCGGTTTTTTCACCAACAGCTGCAATTTTTTTATGACCGGGAACAATAAGCTGATTTTCTTTCAGATAAGAAAAAAAGAAATCTGCTCCATTTACACTCGTAAACACAAGCCACCCGGGTATGGCAAGATCTATTCGCACCTGTTCTGCCAGATCATTCGGCAGAGCTCGGTGAAACGTGATCAATGAGGCCAATACCGCTTTTCCGCCAAGCTGCTCCACTTTCTGCCAAAACGATTTTGCCTGCGTCTTATTTCGGGTGACAAGCACTGTTTTTCCTTTCAAAGGAAAATCATTTACCATCCTCATCAAGCTCCCGTTTTACGCGATCAATTAAATCTTTAGCGCCTTTATCAGTCATGAGAGCCGCACAGCGCTTACCGACTTCCTCCGGATCGTTTCCGGTGACGGTTTCTTTGAAAATGATTTTTCCATCAGGCGAAGCCACAAGCCCTGTCAGTTCAATTTCATCCTGGCCGTTTATCACCGAGTAGCCGGCGATCGGCACCTGACAGCCGCCCTCCATCGCGTTTAAGTAGGCACGTTCTGCCAGTACAGTCCGTTTTGTATACTCATCCGTAAACTGAGAAAATAACGTTAAAAGCTCTCGATCGGATTCGCGGCACTCAATTGCAAGAGCGCCTTGGCCAACAGCCGGAAGACAGCGCTCAGGCTCAAGAAATTCAGTTACGACTTCCTGCTTCCAGCCCATTCTGGAAAGCCCTGCCGCAGCTAAAATAATTGCGTCATAATCTTCGTTTTCCAGCTTTTGAAGTCTCGTATCTATATTACCTCTAATCCATTTAATTGTAATGTCAGGGCGCTCAATCAAAAGCTGCGCGCTTCTTCTTAAACTGCTTGTGCCGATTACAGCACCTTCCTTCAATTCAGAAAGCTTTACACGATTCTTTGAAATAAGAGCGTCACGAGGATCTTCCCGTTCAGGAATACAGCCGATCACAAGGCCTTCAGGCAAAACGGCAGGCATATCCTTCATGCTGTGAACCGCCATATCAATGTCTTCGTTTAAAAGCGCTTGTTCGATTTCTTTGACAAACAGCCCTTTCCCTCCCACTTTTGACAGGGTAACATCAACAATCCGGTCACCCTTTGTGACGATTTCTTTTATGTCAAAAGCAAAAGAAGGATTGATCTCCTTCAGTTTGCGAATCACCCATTTTGTTTGGGTCATAGCGAGTTTGCTCCGTCTGGAACCTACTTTTATCGTTCTCATTTTTTCTTTCCTCCCGAATCTGCTTGGGCACATTATTTAACTGAACCAATGGAATTGAGACAGGCTTCCGAGCAGGAAATAATTGATCATCAGCACGAGAAAACAAGCCGTATTCCACAGTGCGGCGACCTTCCCCTGAAGCTCTTTAATCAGCCTGATATAGAGATAATAGCTGTACAGAAGCAGGACGACAAACGAACCAAGCACTTTGGCGTCGAACCAATACAGCGTTTCTAGAGACACATACGCCCAAATGACGCCAAGAATCAAACTCAGCAAAAGCATCGGAACTCCGATGACATTCAGAACATACGCCATATAATCAAGCTTAGACAAATCTTCTATTCTCAACAGCCACTTTCCCCATTTTTTCTTTTTTAACAGATGATATTGAAACAAGTAGAGCACAGAGAATACAAAAGAAAGGGAAAAAGCGCCGTAAGAAAGAATCGCCATTGTAATATGAATCACTAACAGCTCCGATACGAGCTGACCCGAAAAAGCCGCTGACTGCTGCTCCGTCGGTGAAAATGTATGAATGGCGATCATAGCAAACCCTATTACATTTGTAAAAAACACAATAAAATCAACACGCAGCAGCTTTGTCAGTACAAGTGACAGTGTGACAAGCACCCAAGCATAAAAATAAAGCGCCTCCGTCACATTTAATACCGGAAACCGCCCCGTCACCCACATAAAGTAGGCTAAATACACGGTTTGCAGAGTCCAGACAATAGAAAGCAACCAGAAGGCCATTTTCCCAGCCTTCCGGTTGTGTTGAAGAAAATCTATAAAATAAAAGAGTACACTTAATGCGTAAATGACGATTGTCCCTTCATTAAGTCTTGCCATTGCAGTATCAATCATTCAGCTTTCACTCACTTACAAGTGGGGCAAACCCCGCTCTTGATTCAGCCTTCTTATAAGAATGGACCTTTTGGCTGCCTTCAACGCTTTTGATCATTTGCCGGCCCGCGGCTTCTTCTATATCAAAAATCTGCTTAAACAAAGCCAGCTTTTCTTCAGAATCAGCCTCTGCCGCTAGTTCTTTCACCTTTAATATCGGGTCGCGGAGCATTTGATTAATGATACTTTTCGTATGTTTATTCAAAAGTTTTTTCTCTCTTGTCGTCAAATGAGGCAGCTTCCGTTCGATGCTGTCCATCGTTTCAGACTGGATTGCCAGCGCCTTTTCACGCAATGCGGAAATGACGGGCACTACACCGAGTGTATTCAGCCATTGTTTAAATTCCACAATAGTTTCTTCGATTAACAGTTCAACCTTCTCAGCGGTTTCTCTCCGCTCTTTCAGGTTCGCTTCTACGATCCCTTCAAGATCGTCTATATCATAAAGGAAGACGCCTTCTAAATCGTTCAAAGCGGGATCCAAGTCTCTTGGCACGGCGATGTCCACCATAAATAAAGGGCGGCCCTTGCGAAGCTTATTCGCGTTTTCCATCATTTCTTTAGACACAACAAAATCACTCGCACCGGTAGAGCTGATTAAAATATCGGCTTCTGCAAGCGCGCTTTCAAGCTGATTTAAGCTTCGCGCTTCACCGGAGAAACGGTCTGCAAGTTCTTTCGCTTTCAAGTATGTTCTGTTAATGACGGTCACTTTTCCGATTCCCTGTCCGTGCAGATTTTCGGCTGCAAGCTCGCCCATCTTTCCTGCACCAAGGATCAATATATGCTTGCTTGAAAGGTTTCCGAAGATTTTTTTCGCAAGCTCAACGGCCGCATAGCTAACAGACACTGCATTAGAGCCAATGTCTGTTTCGGCGTGAGTCCGTTTACCCACTGTAACCGCCTGCTTAAACAACTCATTAAAAATCGTGCCGATCGTTTTTTCTTGCTGAGCTGTTTTGAAGCTGTCGCGCACCTGGCCAAGAATTTGCGTTTCACCGATCACCATAGAATCCAATCCGCAGGCTACACGGAACAAATGCTCAACAGCCGCATCGCTTTCGTAAAATCTTAAAAACGGCGACAGGTCTTCTTTGCTTAAGTGAAACCAGTCAGCTAAAAATTTCTTTATATAATAACGGCCGGTATGGAGCTGGTCCACTACCGCATAAATTTCAGTGCGGTTGCAGGTAGATACGATGATATTTTCGAGAATGCTTTTCTCTGCTTTTAGCTTCACCATCGCTTCTGCAAGCTCATTCGGCTGAAAACTTACTTTTTCACGTATCTCAATAGGGGCGGATTTATAATCTACTCCCACAACAAGTATATGCATCGCTTTAATTACACCCCCAACACCCAATCTTTTATTTATAATCATTCTAACATAGAACTCATTATTTATAATAATTATAACATAGTTTCTTTCACAAAATGTGAACAGATTTTAAAATTCTTATGCTATATTAGAAAAAGCTTCACGGAAAAGAAGCATTCCTATTGACAATACCAAAAACAGCAGAAATTTACTACACATCAGCTCTAAAAAACAAGAAGGTGATATGCATGAAACAAAAATCAATTTTATTCCCTTGTCTGCTGCTCGCTGCATCCGTTTACGCATGGTTTGAAAGCGGCCAAGCCGAACTGTTTTCAGGACAGGATCAATGGCCTGTTCTTCTTATGCTGTTAGGCGCAGCCTTTATATACCAAGGGAAAAAAGAAGCTGTCTCCCCCCATTTCTTTATCGGCTTGCTTCTCTTCGGAATCGGTTTGCACTTTTTCGCTAAGCCAAAGTGGACATGGTGGCCGGATGATTTTGAAACGCTTCTCTTCATGGTCGGCTTCTCACTGCTCGTTTCAACCGTTCAGAAAAAAGAATATGTATATGAAGCTGTTTCGATGATTTGTTTTTCCCTGTTTCTTTACTTTTCCAAACAGATTATGGCATGGCTCGAGTCTGCGCATATTCCCACGTCCCTGCTGAAAGAGTATTGGCCGTTTGTATTTATCGGAATCAGTTTATTGTTATTATTGATAAAACGAAAAAAATCTATACGATAAATAAAACCGGCAGAGAGTATTCTCTACCGGTTTATCATTTTTTTGATCACTCCCCAAGCTTCGTCTTTCCCCTTTTTCGTTTCTGAGGAGAAGAGAATCAGCTCGTCTTCCGGATCAATATTTAATGTCTGTCGGACAACCTTCGCATGTTTGTCCCATTTTCCTTTCGGGATCTTATCCGCTTTTGTAGCGATAATAATAACAGGAATGCCGTAATACTTTAAAAATTCATACATCTGCACATCATCATTAGACGGTGCATGCCGCAAATCAACGATCTGCACCACTGCTTTCAATTCCTCGCGTGTTGTAATGTAGGTTTCAATCATTCTGCCCCAAGCTTCACGCTCGGATTTTGACACTTTGGCAAAACCGTAACCCGGTACATCAACAAAATGCAATTCGTCATTAATAATGTAGAAATTTAATGTTTGTGTTTTTCCCGGTTTTGATGATGTTCTCGCAAGATTTTTACGATTAATCAATGAATTGATAAAAGATGACTTTCCAACGTTCGATCTTCCGGCCAGTGCAATTTCCGGAAGCCCCCCTTCAGGGTACTGTTCAGGTTTAACTGCACTGATTACGATTTCTGACTTTGTGACTTTCATTTCTTCTCTCCTACTAAGGCATGTTCCAAAACTTCGTCTAAGTGGGATGCCAATATAAAGGTGAGCCCCTCTCTGACGCTTTCTGGAATATCCTCTATATCTTTTTCATTATCTTTAGGCGCAATAATGGTCGTCAATCCCGCTCTATGTGCCCCGAGTGCTTTTTCTTTCAGTCCGCCGATCGGAAGCACGCGTCCGCGAAGCGTAATTTCGCCAGTCATTCCGACTTTACGCGATACAGCCCGTCCTGTTAAAGCAGAAACAAGCGCAGTCGCCATTGTGATACCGGCAGACGGACCATCTTTAGGCACCGCACCCTCAGGAACATGTATATGAATATCATACTTCTCATGAAAGTCAGGTTCAATGCCAAGTTCTTCTGTTTTTGAACGCACGTAGCTGAAAGCCGCCTGAGCAGACTCTCTCATGACATCTCCAAGCTTACCCGTCAGGATCAATTTTCCTTTCCCTGGAGAAAGCGATACTTCGATCGACAGCGTATCTCCGCCGACAGTTGTATAAGCCAGCCCCGTGACGACGCCCACCTGATCTTCCGTTTCTGCTTGTCCGTATCTGAAAATTCGTTTTCCGATAAAGTCATGAAGATTTTTCTCCGTAACTGTAATCCGTTTTCTATCTTCAGAAACAATGGCTTTTGCGGCCTTGCGGCAGATGGCAGCAAGCTGACGTTCGAGGTTTCTCACACCTGCTTCTCTCGTATAATAGCGAATAATATCAAGAATGGCCTGATCACGCAGCTGCAGGTTGCTCTTTTTGAGCCCATGCTCCTTGATCTGCTTCGGAAGAAGGTGATCTTTCACAATTTCAAGTTTTTCCACTTCCGTGTAGCCCGCAATATTAATGATTTCCATTCTGTCTCTAAGCGGTCCCGGGATTGTCGCTAAATTGTTAGCCGTAGCGATAAAGAGCACTTTTGACAGATCAAAGGTCTCCTCAATGTAGTGGTCGCTGAAGGTGCTGTTTTGCTCTGGATCAAGCACTTCAAGCATCGCGGATGACGGATCGCCTCTGAAATCAGAAGACATTTTGTCAATTTCGTCTAGTAAGAAGACCGGATTCAGCTTGCCGGCTTTTTTCATGCCTTGAATAATACGTCCCGGCATTGCCCCGACATATGTCCGTCTGTGCCCGCGAATTTCTGATTCGTCGCGCACCCCGCCAAGTGAAATTCTGACAAATTTCCGATCCATACTTTTAGCAATCGATTTGGCCAAGGACGTTTTTCCGACCCCTGGAGGTCCAGCCAAACAGAGAATCGGGCCTTTTAAGGATTTTGTCAGCTTCTGAACAGCCAAATACTCTAAAATACGCTCTTTCACTTTTTCAAGTCCGTGATGTTCTTTGTCCAAAAGATGTTCAGCCTCTTTTAAATCAAGCTTATCTTCTGTCTCATCCGTCCATGGGAGAGCGACCAGCCAGTCAATATAATTGCGGATAACAGAACTTTCGGCAGAACTGGATGGAATTTTTTCATATCTGTTTAATTCCTTAAGAGCCGTTTCCTTCACATGGTCAGGCATGCCCGCTTCTTCGATTTTTTCGGTCAGCGTTTGAACTTCACCTGTTTTGCCTTCTTTATCGCCAAGCTCTTTTTGGATCGCCTTCATCTGTTCGCGCAAATAGTATTCCTTTTGTGTACGCTCCATTGAACGTTTGACGCGCTGGCCGATTTTTTTCTCGATCTCAAGCACTTCTTTTTCATTGTTGATAAAATCAATGACCTTGTTCAGTCTGTCTTTGACATCAGCCGTTTCTAATATATCCTGCTTATCCTTTAGTTTAAGAGGCAGGTGAGAAGCAACAATGTCTGCCATTCTGCCCGGCTCTTCGATATCAGTAACCGCGGCGTACGTTTCGGCTGAGATTTTTTTAGAAATTTTTATGTACTGATCAAAGTGGTCCAACAAAGTCCGCATCAGCGCTTCGTCTTCTGTATCTTTTGAATCATCTTCATGGATCAGCTGAATGTCTACTGATGTATAATCTTCATGCTCATTGTATTCAATAATCTGAGCGCGCTGTATGCCCTCCACCAGCACACGAATCGTACCGTTCGGAAGCTTCAGCATTTGTTTAATTTTCGTATAGGTGCCGACAGTAAAAATTTCGTCTTCACCCGGTTCGTCTATCGAAATATCCTGCTGAGTGGCTAAAAATATCATATGATCATGCATCATTGCCTGTTCAAGGGCCTGAACCGACTTGTCACGTCCTACATCTAAGTGCAAAACCATTGTCGGGTACACTAATAAACCTCTTAAAGGGAGGAGCGGGATGCTGCGTTTTAATTCTTCTGCCATGTGACTGACACCTCCGTGACTTTAGTATGAACCATTATAATACAACTTTTTCATCCTTGTACAATAAACGGCATGGTTTCATTTTCTATAACACAGTCTCCTCGTAGTATACCCTTTCTTTCTGATCTGAAAAAGGAAAAGATGTCCTTCATGAAAAAAACCCTATTTTTAAAATAGGGTCAGACCGATTCTTTATTCATTTGCATGTTAAACGGTTTTTGTTCAGTAGGCGGGTTCACTAAAATTTCATCAAGCACTTCCTGGAACGTTTTCACCGCCACAATTTTGATTCCTTCAATCTGTTTTAAGATCGATTGCTGATTTTCATGCGGGATAATAACTTTTTTGGCACCGGACTGTTTTGCCGCTTTAATTTTCGGAATCACGCCTCCAATCGGTTTTACAAGTCCGTTTAGACTGATCTCGCCTGTCATGGCAACCGTGTTGTCAATCGGAATTTTATGAACGGCTGAAAAAATTCCCGCCGCCATGGTAATACCTGCCGACGGCCCGTCAATCGGAATGCCGCCGGGAAAATTAATGTGGATATCATAGTCTGAAGGCTTCATTCCCATTGTACGCAGTACGGTTAGCACATTCTCAACCGAGCCCTTTGCCATGCTTTTCCGGCGAATTGATTTTGATTGGCTGCCGATGCTTTCTTCTTCTGCTATTCCGGTAATGTTAATTGACCCTTTATCCTGAGCCGGTGTTACGTTCACTTCGATTTCCAGCAGCGAACCGCTGTTAGGGCCATACACTGCGAGCCCGTTTACGATGCCGATTTGCGGTGCAGTGCCAATTTTCTGCTCGTGCTTAGGGGTAAGCTGGCTGGAATGAATCACCCATTCTATATCCTCAATGGTGATGTCCTTCCGATCTTCAGTCACCGCCATTCCCGCCGCGATTTGAATCATATTAACTGCTTCACGGCCGTTCCGCGTATAGCTGGTCAGTAAATCAAGCCCCTCTTCAGAAATATTCTTTTCAATCTTATCCACTGCTGTTTTGGCAACTGATTTCAGCTCATCTTTCTCAAGCTCGCGGAAAAATACCTCTAAACAGCGGGATCGGATTGCAGGAGGGATTTCATTGGGCATTCTTGTTGTCGCACCGATCAGACGAAAATCAGCTGGAAGCCCATTTTGAAAAATATCGTGAATATGGTTCGGTATTTGTGTATTTTCTTCGTTGTAATAAGCGCTGTCTAAAAAGACTTTCCGGTCCTCAAGCACCTTCAGCATTTTATTCATTTGAATAGGATGCAGCTCCCCAATTTCATCAATAAACAATACACCGCCGTGGGCATGCGTGACAGCCCCCTGCTTCGGCTGCGGAATACCCGCCTGTCCCATCGCTCCGGCCCCTTGGTATATCGGATCATGTACAGATCCAATGAGCGGATCGGCAATTCCTCTTTCATCAAATCGAGCCGTTGTCGCATCGAGTTCCACAAAAACAGCCTGCTCTTTAAAAGGTGATTGCGTATGTTTTTTGGCTTCCTCTAACACAAGCCTTGCAGCAGCTGTTTTTCCGACTCCCGGCGGTCCATAGACAATGACGTGCTGGGGATTCGGTCCGCACAACGCCGCTTTTAACGCTTTAATCCCATCTTCCTGACCGACGATATCTTGAAAGCTTTTAGGGCGCACCTTTTCAGATAACGGTTCGGACAGGCTGATAGCCCGCATTTTGCGAAGCTGCTCCATTTCCTTCTTTGATTCCTTATCTATCGTGACTTTTTGTGTCCTTTGATTTTTAAGCAAATTCCAAAAATACAAACCAATGATAATCCCAAAAAACAGCTGAATAAATAAAGCGATCCCTGTCCAACTCATGGTGGTCCCTCCTGAAAAACAATTTATGTAGCCAATTCATTCCTCTGATTGCTAGTATCTCCCACAAAAGAGGGGAATAAACGTTTTCCGGAAGAGTTTACACAACAAAAAAACCTCCTGAATGTTACCACTCAGGAGGTTCATTTTCATTTTTAAGCAGACGTTTTGTCTTGGCTAACCTCAGTACCGTCCTTTAACAAAAGGCGAGGCGGTTCTCCATGCGTTACAGTCGCTCCAGTAATCACACATTTTTCAATGTCATCACGGGAAGGCAGGTCAAACATCACATCAAGCATAATGCCTTCAATGATGGAACGGAGTCCGCGTGCTCCTGTCTTACGCTCAATTGCTTTTTTAGCAATTTCAGACAGCGCTTCTTCTTCAAACTCAAGCTCAACATTATCAAGCTCAAGCATTTTTTTGAATTGCTTCACAAGAGCGTTTTTCGGTTTCGTTAAGATCGCAACCAACGCTTCTTCGTCAAGCTTTTCAAGACTTGCAATAACCGGAAGACGTCCGATAAATTCCGGAATTAATCCGAAACGGAGCAAGTCTTCTGGAAGCACTTTTGAAAGAAGGTCTTCTTTCTCCAGATCTGCAGCCTTATTATCTGAACCGAAGCCAATCACTTTTTGTCCTAAACGGCGTTTGATGATCGATTCGATACCATCGAAGGCACCGCCGCAAATGAACAAAATGTTTGTTGTATCAATTTGAATAAACTCTTGATGAGGGTGCTTACGTCCGCCTTGAGGCGGCACGCTCGCCACAGTTCCTTCAAGAATTTTCAGCAATGCCTGCTGCACGCCTTCACCTGACACATCACGTGTAATAGACGGGTTTTCAGACTTTCTTGCCACTTTATCGATTTCATCAATATAAATAATGCCTTTTTCCGCTTTTTCCACGTCATAGTCAGCAGCTTGGATGAGTTTCAAGAGAATATTCTCTACATCTTCACCTACATATCCAGCTTCTGTCAGGGACGTAGCGTCAGCAATCGCAAACGGCACATTTAAAATACGGGCTAAAGTTTGCGCAAGAAGGGTTTTACCGCTTCCTGTCGGGCCGATTAATGAAATGTTACTTTTCGAAAGCTCGACATCGTCCACTTTGCTGTTGGAGTTGATGCGTTTGTAGTGGTTATATACCGCAACAGCAAGTGATTTCTTCGCCTGATCCTGACCGATTACATATTCATTCAGAATTTCACGAATTTCCTGCGGCTTCGGCACATCTTTAAATTCTACTTCTTCTTCTGTTCCGAGTTCTTCCTCCACAATTTCAGTGCAGAGTTCGATACATTCGTCACATATATATACACCAGGTCCAGCTACAAGCTTACGAACCTGATCTTGTGTTTTTCCACAGAACGAGCATTTTAATTGTCCTTTTTCCTCGTTGAATTTAAACATTCTTTCACCCCTTAATCTTGTCTCACTTTTTCTTTTACCGGCAGAGCAAAAGAAAATGATTCTTGAAACGAAACGAGTATGTATTGCATTTTACCATACTTTCCAAAAAGACGGTAACATTGTGTTTCTGACTTGCACATTCTATATGTATGACAAAAAACAGCCTGCATTAACTATATTGCCCCAAGAAAAAGAGATATATCATAATTGTACAAAACAAGGCACGAATGATTCGCGCCCTGTTTTATTATTACTATTATTATGCACCATATTAACGGTTTTCTACAAGAAAATCAATTGCTTTGCGAACTTTTAAATCTTCTTTCATCGCGTCAGTAGAACCGATGGCTTGTTTGATATTTTCAACAGGCATGTTGTATGCTTCAGCCATTTTAGCAAGCTCAGCATCAACTTCCTCATCTGTTACTTCAAGGTTTTCCGCTTTCGCAATCGCCTCAAGAGTCAGGTTAGATTTTACGCGTTTTGCAGCATCTTCTTTCATTTGCTCTTTTAACGCAGCTTCGTCTTGGCCTGAGAATTGAGTGTAAAGCTCAAGGTTCATGCCTTGCATTTGAAGACGCTGTTCGAATTCTTTCAGCATGCGGTCAAGCTCAGTGTCGATCATCGCTTGTGGAACATCGATTTCAGCGTTTTCAGAAGCTTTCAGAACAAGCTCTTCACGCAATTTAGCGTCAGCTTCGTTTTCTTTTGCTTCTTCTAAACGTTTCTTCGTTTTTTCAGTCAATTCAGCAAGTGTTTCCACTTCTTCATCGATATCTTTTGCGAATTCATCATCAAGCTCAGGAAGCTCTTTCGCTTTGATTTCGTGAATTTTCACTTTGAAGACAGCTGGTTTGCCGGCAAGATCTTCAGCGTGGTACTCCTCAGGGAATGTTACTTCAACATCCTTCTCAGCACCTGCTTCAAGGCCAACTAACTGATCTTCGAAGCCAGGGATGAATGAACCTGAACCCACTTCAAGTGAATAGTTTTCAGCTTTTCCGCCTTCAAATGCTTCGCCGTCAACGAATCCTTCGAAGTCAAGAACAACTGTGTTTCCTTCTTCAACAGCGCCTTCTTCTTTTACAACAAGCTCAGCTTGACGCTCTTGAAGCGCTTTTAGTTCGTTTTGAACATCTTCGTCAGTTACAGCTGTGTCGTCTTTTTCGACGCCTAAGCCTTTGTATTCGCCAAGCTTCACTTCAGGTTTCACTGTTACTTTTGCAGTGAAGATTAAGCTTTCGCCTTTTTCGATTTTTTCAACATCGATTTCAGGACGGTCTACAGGCTCGATTCCAGCTTCTTCAACTGCTTTAGGATATTCTACAGGAAGAAGAATATCCAAAGCATCTTGGTAAAGAGCTTCTACGCCAAAGCGCTGTTCGAATAAACCGCGAGGAATTTTCCCTTTACGGAATCCAGGAATTGAAACTTGCTTAACTACTTTTTTAAATGCATCATCAAGTGCCGTTTTAAATGTTTCAGCATCAACTTCAACCGTTAAAACGCCTTCGTTGCCTTCTTGTTTTTCCCATTTTACAGACATGTGTTTCCCTCCAAAAATCTATTCAGGTTGTGTCGGTCTTCCATTCTAAAGCAATCATTCGGCTTCGTCCATCAAAAACGAAGCTGCCAAAGATCAGAATCATTATGTATCCATTTTAATAATGAACTGCAAAGCCTGTCCAACCGTATTTCTTATAACCCGTTATACACAAATACAACCATTATATTATAACATAACACATAACGCTTTCAACTATATGGCGTGATTTACAAATAAGAAATTTCTTCAATATCTTTAATCATTGTGCACGCTTCATCAAGTTCTCTGTCGGTAAACTCATACATCATATGCAGCTCTTCTCTTTCAATCTCAATCCCATGCATTTCATAACCGACTTTATGCAGGGCCGCCGCCCAAAGATCTGCAGACAGCAATTTTGGCTGAAATGGATATAAAACATACAAATGTCTTCTCCACAGTTCTTCTACCGCTGCATACAGGGTTGGATTTTCATTCCCCAGCGTTTCATCCAGCACACGGAGAACGCGGTGCAAAATCGGGGAGGCGTCAGGCGGGACAGTCTCGCTAGGCTCGATTGTCATGGAGTCGCCGAATTTTGTAATGTGGACCGGTTTGCTGTAGTCGTGTTCCGCCATTAACATCACGATCATCGTCTTGATAATCGGGTGAGCAGCGGGATCTTCAAGAATTGTTTTTAACAGCCCCGTATACTTCGCTACATTGCGGTCTTTCAATGAATGGATTAAATTCATTTGTTCCTCTGGGCTGGCTAACACTTTCTCCGTGTCGATCACATCTTCATACTCTTCGGCCCAAGCCTCGTCTTCTCGCTCTGGATCGGTCATTTTGCGGCTGAAATCAAGCAGCTTATAAAATTGCTCGGCACTTTCCGCAGGCAGCTGATTTTCCTCCAGGACGGCTTCAATCGTGCTTTTTACTTCTTCATATTTCTTAAGCTGAATTAAGATCGTCATGTATACTTGTAAAACCGTAAAATACTGACCGTATCCTTCTTTCAGCATCTTTTCGCATACACGTTTTGCCTCTTCCAATTCGCCCAGCTCCAAAAAGCAAATGGCCATGCCCAAGTGAAGATCTGATTCAGTATCATCATATTTCATTGCTTCTGAAAACAATTCCAGCGCCTCTTGATACTTTTTCTCCTTCAGCGAGGACATTCCTTTTTCCACCAGACGGTCTTTCAGATGAGGAAAAGGAATAATTTTTGCGTTTTTCTTGTCATGCGTCATACCTATATTCCTTTCAGGCATTTATTTTGTTCAAGTGTATCAACACCCGTACACAAAAACAAGAAAGGAAAGGTTCTGCCAGGCAAAAAAGCTGCCGACAAATTGCCGGGCAGCTTTTTTTAAGCTTGAAGCCAAGAGCTTCTCTGCGACTCAAATTGCTTGATTTCATCTTCAAGTAAAAGCGTTAATGAAATTTCATCATAGCCGTTGATCAGCATTTCTTTCCAATGCGGATCGACTTCGAATGAGATCTGATTGCCTTCGCTGTCGTGAATAAGCTGATTTTCAAGATCGACTGTCATTTGCAGTGACTGATTTTCGTATTGTCCGACAAGCTTTTTCCAATTGTCATACGGCATGCGAATCGGCAGCATACCGTTTTTAAAGCAGTTTTGGTGGAAAATATCAGCAAATGACGGTGCGATAATGATTTTAAAGCCGTAATCATCAAGCGCCCACGGAGCGTGTTCACGCGATGACCCGCACCCGAAGTTTTCTCCCGCTATTAAAATGGACGCCCCTTCATAAGCCGGCTGGTTCAGTTCAAATTCCGGGTTCGGTTCACCATTCGCATCGTATCTCCAGTCAAAGAATGCAAAACGGCCGTAGCCCGTTCTTTCAATTCTCTTCAGAAATTGTTTCGGAATGATCTGGTCTGTATCAACATTAATACGATTTAATACGGCCGCTTTCCCCGTATGTGTTTTCAAAGGTTCCATCTCGTGCACTCCTTACACAACTGTTTTTTCCTGATAAAACTTTCTGACATCCACGAAATGGCCGTGAATGGCGGCCATCGCAGCCATCGCAGGGCTGACGAGATGTGTTTTCGCGCCTTTTCCTTGTCTGCCCTCAAAGTTACGGTTAGAGGTTGACGCACAGCGCTCTCCTTCAGGAACAACGTCATTATTCATGCTCAAACACATGCTGCAGCCTGATTCTCTCCATTCAAATCCAGCGTCTAAGAAGATCTGATGAAGCCCTTCCTTTTCAGCCTGAAGTTTTACGCTCTGAGATCCAGGCACGACGATTGCTCTAACACTTTCAGCCACCTTTTTCCCTTTGATCATATCGGCAGCCTGGCGGAGGTCAGTCATGCGTGAATTTGTACAGGAACCGATAAATACGTGCTCCACTTTAATGTCTTCAATTTTCTGATGAGGAGTCAGCCCCATATATTCATAAGCGCGTATCGCTTCTTTTTTGTCGTCTTCCGCTGAAAAGCTTTCCGGCGCCGGAACTTCAGAATCGACAGGAAGAACCATCCCCGGGTTGATACCCCATGTCACCATAGGAGAAATTTCATTGCCGTCAAGCACAATTGATTTATCGTAAACAGCGCCTGGATCAGTGCGCAGCGCTTTCCATTCTGCTACGGCTTTAACAAATTCTTCTCCTTTCGGCGTATACTTGCGGTTTTTGCAATATTCAAATGTCACTTCGTCAGGCGCAATCAAACCTGCTCTTGCTCCGGCTTCAATTGACATGTTGCAAACGGTCATCCGCTCATCCATCGTCATGTTTCTGAATACTTCCCCAGTGTATTCAATAACGTAACCGGTGCCGAATTTCACGCCGTATTTACCGATAACAGCAAGAATGACATCCTTTGCCGTTACCCCTTTTTGCAGTGTCCCGTCTACACGCACCTCAAGCGTTTTCGGACGCTGCTGCCAGAGTGTCTGTGTAGAAAGAACATGCTCAACCTCACTCGTTCCGATTCCGAATGCCAGGGCGCCGAATGCACCGTGAGTTGAAGTATGGCTGTCGCCGCATACGATCGTTTTTCCCGGAAGCGTTAAGCCAAGCTCGGGCCCGACTACATGAACAATCCCCTGATCTACGCTGTGAAGATCGGCAAGGCGTACGCCAAACTCTTCGCAGTTCCGCTCAAGCGCTGTCACTTGGCGTTTCGCAACTTCATCCGTTATCTCAAAGCGATTGACGGTTGGAATGTTGTGATCCATCGTTGCGAATGTATTTTGCGGTCTTCTGACCTTTCTTCCCTTTTGTCTCAACCCTTCAAATGCCTGAGGGGATGTCACCTCATGGATAAGATGCAAATCAATATAGAGAAGATCCGGTTTTCCCTCACCATGTTTTACAATATGCTGATCCCAAATCTTTTCGATGATCGTTCGAGGCATCATCTTTATTTCCTCCCTCTACCTATGAACTAAGACCGCTTACACCATAAGCTGTCACACGTTAGAAATTGTATTTTCACTCATCAATGCCGTCTTTACTTCCTCTGTAATGGCCTGAGTGCTGCTGTATTCTGCGCCTCTTGCCAAGTCTCTTGTTCTTTTTCCGGACGTAAGAACCTGATTGACTGCATCTTCTACAGCCTTCGCTTCTTCTTCAAGCCCGAAAGATGTTCTCAAAAGCATTGCCGCTGATAATATCGCCGCGAATGGATTTGCCATCCCTTTCCCTGCTATGTCAGGTGCTGAGCCGTGTACAGGCTCGAACAGATGGAGTCCTGAGCTTGATAAGCTGGCTGACGGAAGCATTCCGAGAGAACCTGTTAGCATGGACGCTTCGTCACTTAAAATGTCACCAAACATATTTTCAGTCACCACGACATCAAATTGATTCGGTGCATAAATCAGCTGCATAGCCGCGTTATCAACGAGCATATGCTCAAGTTTCACATCAGGATAGTCTTTTGCGACGTCTTCAGCCACTTCCCGCCAGAGCCTGCTTGATTCAAGAACGTTCGCTTTATCAACAGAGGTAACCTTGCCTTTTCTGGCAGCCGCCATTTTAAAGCCCTCTCTAATCACGCGTTCAATTTCTTCCCTCTTATAAAACAGTGTGTCTACCGCTTCTTGCTCACCTTCACTGTTTACATAGCGTTTGCTCGGCTGGCCGAAATACAAACCGCCTGTCAGTTCACGAACGATAACGAAATCAACGTTATCAATATATTCTTTTTTCAAAGGCGAAGCGTCAGAAAGGCTTTCAAACACTTTCACAGGCCGTAAATTCGCAAACAGGTCAAGCTGTTTTCTAATGCTGAGCAGACCTTTTTCGGGTCTAAGCTCCGAAGGGTTTTGATCCCATTTCGGGCCGCCGACAGCACCAAGCAAAATAGCATCAGCCTTTTTACAAATCGCAATGGTTTCCTCTGGGAGAGGGTCGTTGTGTTCGTCAATTGCCGCTCCTCCAATAAGGGCGTATTCAAATTCAAATTCATGGCTGAAGCGTTCGGCAACACTTTTCAGCACGTCTGTCGCTGATTCTAATACTTCAGGGCCGATCCCGTCTCCGGGCAATAGAGCAATCCGTTTCTTCAAATTAACCGTTCTCCTTTCTTTTATGATCCGACAGCTGTATGGTTTTGCAGTCCGTTCATATTAGACTGGAAAACCAATTGACGGTTGACTGCGTTCAGATAGGCTTTCGCCGAAGCTTCTAATACGTCTTGCGCTATGCCCCGCCCTGCTGATTCTTTTCCGTTAACTACTACTCTTACATAAACCTGGGCAAATGCGTCTTCGCCTTTTCTATTGGACTGAATGCGGTAGTCTAAGAGCTCCACATCTTTATCGATACAGCGTTCAAGGGTATTGTATATCGCTTCCACGCTTCCGGCTCCTGTTGCCGCTTCCTGAATAAGCTGGGCGTTTTCTTGATTTTTCAAAGAAACCGTAGCCGTAGGAACCTGAGATGTTCCATAATGGACTTGCAGAGAAAGAAATTCATACCCAATCTTGCGGTCTGTTACTTTTTCTTCTAAAATAAGAGAGACAAGATCCTCATCAGTGATTTCTTTTTTCTTCTCAGTCAACTCTTTAAACATCGTAAAGAACTTATTAATCTCTTCACTATCAAATTGGAATCCCAATGCAATTAGCCGGTCTTTAAATGCATGGCGTCCTGAATGCTTGCCTAGGACAAGTGCATCTGCCGTTACACCGACAAGCTCTGGTGAAATAATTTCGTATGTTGATTTTTCTTTTAAGAAGCCGTCCTGATGGATGCCTGATTCATGAGCAAATGCATTGTCGCCCACTACCGCTTTATTTCGCGGAACAGCCATACCTGTGAACTTGCTTACTACATCACTAGTGCGTTTTATTTCATTTAGCGTAATGCCTGTTTCGACTTGATAGAAATCTTTTCTGGTATGAAGGGCAACTGCAATTTCCTCTAATGCAGCATTTCCGGCTCTTTCACCAATTCCGTTAATCGCACATTCAATTTGATCGGCGCCATTTTCGATCGCTGAGAGAGAATTGGCGACTGCCATTCCCAAATCATCGTGGCAATGGGCTGACAGCTTCGCTTGATGAATGTTTGGAACGTTCTCTTTCATATATTTAAAGATATTCCCGTATTCTGCCGGAGCCAAATAGCCGACTGTATCCGGAAGGTTGATGACACTAGCCCCTGCGTCAATCACTTTTTCTACGATTTCCGCTAAAAACGGCAGTTCAGTTCGGCAGGCATCTTCAGCAGACCATTGAACAATCGGGAAACGCTCTTTTGCGTATTTCACCATTTCAACCGCTCTTTCAATGACCTGTTCACGCGTCATTTTCAGCTTGTGTTTTAAATGAATGTCCGATGTGGCAATGAATACGTGAATTCTTGGCTGAGCACCGTCTTTTAACGCTTCCCATGCAGCATCAATATCACCTTTTACACAGCGGGCAAGACCTGTCACAGAACAATTTTTTATGGTTCTTGCGATTTCCTGCACAGCTAAAAAGTCACCTCGGGACGAAGCGGGAAATCCCGCTTCAATGATATCTGCCCCGAGTCTTTCGAGCTGCTTTGCTATGGCAAGTTTCTCCTGCGTATTTAAGTTTACTCCAGGGGATTGTTCACCATCACGAAGCGTCGTATCGAAAAAATTAATTTTGCGCAACGGAGACCACCGCTTCCTTCTTCTTGCCTTGTTTGACAAACGGCATCATTTCACGAAGCTTTCTTCCCACCACTTCGATTTGATGTTCGTTTTCGCTCGTATTGATTGCGTTGAAGCGAGGACGGTTTACTTGGTTTTCTACGATCCATTCTTTTGCAAATGTTCCGTCTTGGATGTCTTTTAAGACTTCTTTCATTGATTCTTTTACTTTTGCGTCTACAACACGCGGCCCGGATACGAAATCTCCCCATTGCGCAGTATCAGAAATAGAGTATCTCATGCCTTCCAAGCCTTCTTCATACATAAGGTCAACGATCAATTTCAGCTCATGAAGACATTCAAAGTATGCAAGTTCCGGCTGATAACCAGCTTCAGTTAATGTTTCGAATCCAGCTTTTACTAGGGAAGTTAATCCTCCGCAAAGTACAGCTTGCTCACCGAACAGATCCGTTTCTGTTTCTTCTTTAAATGTCGTTTCCAAAACGCCTGCTCTTGCTCCGCCGATTCCTTTTGCGTATGCCAAAGCTTTATCTTTCGCTTCACCTGTCACATCCTGATAGATCGCGAACAGCGCCGGTACGCCTGCTCCTTGCTCATAAGTTCTTCTGACCAAATGTCCAGGACCTTTAGGCGCTACCAAGAATACGTCAACATCTGCTGGTGGAACAATTTGGTGGAAATGAACGTTAAATCCGTGAGCGAAGACCAATGATTTGCCTGCAGTCAGCTCATCTTTGATTTCAGCTTCATATACTTTTTGCTGCTGTTCATCCGGAAGAAGAACCATAATGATCTCAGCTTGAGCCGCAGCTTCTTTTACTGAAAATACTCGATGTCCGTCTTCTTGCGCCTGAGTGAAAGATTTCCCTTGTCTGACACCGACAATCACGTCAATTCCGCTTTCTTTCAGGTTCAGCGCGTGGGCATGCCCTTGTGAGCCATAACCGATAATCGCTACTGTTTTCCCAGCCAATACGTTCTCTTTGATATCACCGTTATAATATACTTTTACCATTTTAATCTCTCCCTTGTTTTGTTTTATACAATAGATATTGTTTTATTGGATGACGTCTTTTGCTGAGTGCCCCTCGCAAAAGCCGTTGTACCTGTTCTCGCAATTTCTTTGATTCCATACGGTTTTAGCAATTCAATCAGCGCTTCAATTTTGTTAGATTCGCCAGTCACCTGTACAACGATGCTGTCTCTGCTGACATCAACGACAGAAGCTCTGAACGGCTCTATCATTCCGTGAATCTCTGTCCTCGTTGACGGTGCGGAAACGACCTTGATTAAGGCCAGCTCCCTTTGGACAATTGATTGATTTGTGATGTCAGTGACTTTCAGCACATCAATTTGTTTGTTAAGCTGTTTTGTCAGCTGTTCAACATCATTTTCTCCTTCAACGTGAACGACAAAGGTAATTCTGGAAACGCCGCTTGTTTCTGTGTGTCCAACTGTAATGCTTTCAATGTTGTAGTGTCTTTTTGTAAATAGACCGGTGATCCGGTTTAACACGCCGGAGCGGTTCACCACAGTCAATGTGATAATTCTTTTCAAGGTTTCACCCCCACCATTTCATGCAGCCCTTTCCCCGGAGCCACCATCGGGAATACTTTTTCTTCGCTGTCGACCCGAACGTCAATGACAACCGGTTCTTTTGATGTCAATGCCTCTTCCAGCTTTTCCTTCGCTTCTGCATCAGAGGAGATTCTGATGCCTTTAATGCCGTATGCTTCTGATAATTTGACAAAGTCCGGCTGTGAAGCGAATTTAGACTCTGAATAACGCTCTTCATAGAAAATTTCCTGCCACTGTCTTACCATTCCAAGACAAGCGTTATTCAAGATCACAACTTTAACCGGCAGATTCAATTCGCGAATAACATCAAGTTCTTGGAGCGTCATTTGAAAACCGCCGTCTCCAAGCACCGCCACCACGGTTGCATCTTTATCGGCCAGCTGTGCGCCGATCGCTGCTGGAAGGCCGAAACCCATTGTTCCAAGACCGCCTGATGTTACCCATTTATCTGCCTTTTGGAACGGATAAAATTGCGCTGACCACATTTGATGCTGGCCGACATCCGTTGCGACAATGGCTTCCCCCTTTGTAAATTGATGAATGTATTCAATCAGTTTTTGAGGTTTAAAGCCTTCTTCTTCATTGTCTACGTACCAGAGCGGATACTCTTCTTTCCACTCGGCAAGCTGTTTTTTCCATTCGCTTGAATCGCCTTGTTTGCCGTTTTGTTTGATCAGCTCTTGCAGGACAACTTTGCTGTCGCCGACAACCGGAATCTGTGTTTTCATGATTTTTCCGATTTCAGCCGGATCAATATCAATGTGGGCAATCTTTGCGTTTCTCGCAAAATGTTTCAGGTTTCCTGTGACGCGGTCATCAAAACGGGCGCCGATACTGATTAAAAGATCACAGTCATGAAGGGCCATGTTCGCTGTATAAGTGCCGTGCATACCCGCCATCCCCAAGAAAAGCGGATGGTCTGCCGGGAAACCCCCAAGTCCTAAAAGCGTGTGTACAACTGGAATTTGCTGCTGCTCGGCATAATTTTTTAATTCTTCTGACGCTTTTCCGTGCAATACGCCCGCACCCGCTAGGATAACCGGTTTCTTTGCGCTGCTTACGGCTTCCACAAGCTTGCGGATCTGCAAATAATTTGGCTCCGTTGTCGGCTGATATCCCGGGAGATTCATCTCGTGATCATAGCTGAATTCCCCTTCAATTGTTGCAACATCTTTCGGAATATCGATTAGTACAGGTCCCGGTCTTCCCGTTGTCGCAATATGGAATGCTTCTTTAATGATGCGCGGCAGATCTTCCGGCTGGCGGACCTGATAGCTGTGTTTTGTAATCGGCATTGTAATTCCTAAAATGTCCGCTTCCTGAAAAGCGTCGCTGCCGATAACGGAGGTTGCCACCTGCCCTGTAAAGACGACTAAAGGCAGTGAATCAATCATGGCATCCGCAAGTCCAGTAACAAGGTTTGTCGCTCCCGGGCCTGATGTCGCAATAACGACCCCTGGTTTTCCAGAAACTCTCGCGTATCCTTCTGCTGCATGAATGGCGCCTTGCTCGTGTCGGGGAAGGATATGTACCATTCCTGAATTGTACAGTTTATCGTAGATCGGAAGTACAGCCCCGCCCGGATAACCGAATATCATTTCTACTTTTTCTTTCTTTAATGATTCAATCAGCATTAACGCTCCGCTCATCGTCTGTGTACATTTGGCAGATGCTGAATCCACCTGTACATTAGTCCCCATTTTTAGTTCCTCCTTTTGGATTTTCATCCTCTAAAGATCATCAATTATTAGCTTTATAGCTGATTATTCAATAAAAAAAGCCCTTCCGCCCACAATCAGCCGCGCAGTGAATGCGATAGCCAAAAGGGGCGAAAAGGCTCTTCTTTCCGCGGTACCACCCTTGTTTACGGCCTTTGATACGGCCGTCTCATGGATATTCCTATCCGTTTTAATAACGAGTAAACATCATCGTTCACCCGGCCAAGTCCTACTGTGATTTCAGACTGGCACTCTGAGGCGAGTTCACCTTGTAAAGCTTCGCCGGTTCTCAGCTAATCCGGTTCTCTGTGGAAAGCTTTTTCAAGGCTACTTATCCTCATCTGCGCTTTTCATATTCAGTCTCTTGAACAGCTTTTCTGCCGTCCAAGAAGATTGGTTGTTTTTCATTTTTTTAGAATCCTATTGCAATCATTTGTGCTTGTGAAACTTGCGTTTATCTTTTGTTGAACTCATATTACGCCGCTTTGGACGCAGTGTCAACAGCCTTTTTTAAAATTATTAGACAATTTAGATTAATCAAACTATACTGTATACGCTTTCATTATTGGTATATAAGGAATTTCAAAAGATAAAAGTTTTTGTAATTTTTTTATTAATCTATCAAGTTTACACTCGAATTTTTCAATTTCATATAAACATGTCACATAATATGACGTGTTTTTGTTTCGATGAGACGTATATATGGAAGATCTTCTGGCAAAAAAACAATTTCAGTTCGGATAGGCTCTTTCATTATTTTTCGTCATACACTGGTGTTATCTTGCAAAGAAAAGGTGATACGAGATGAATAAATCATTAGCAGACATCCAATTCCCCGGGGGTTTTCCAAGCTTTCCCCAGCCATTTTATCCGGCAGCCCCTGGTTTTTATCAGCAAGGCCATCAGCCATTTGGAGGTTTTGGATACGGACAGCCGCACAGCCAGGCATACAGTCCGCTAAGCACCCCCTCTGCTATGTACTCCTCATTTCCATACGCTTCAGGATTTTACGGGCAGCAATTTTCAGGTGCCGGCTATAGCGGCCATGGCGGCGGTTTCAGTATTCCCGCAACGCACGCCGGAGGATTCAGCGGAGCATCTGGAGTACACGGAGGATTTCGATATTAAAATATCATGAGGTGCCGAACATCTATGTTCGGCACTTGTTAATTTATTCAGCTTTAATATAGTTAATAGACTGTGAGGTTTCCTATCTTACTATTTGGAAGCAGAAAGGATATATTTTAAGATAAATGATAAGTCTGTTCAGATTTACGGTTTTTGAGGAGGAATTCATTTTGCATATTAAAGTAGATGATTTGACCGGACATCAAGTGATCGAATTAGTGAGTGAGCATTTACATAGCATGACTCTCATGTCTCCGGCTGAAAGTATTCATGCCCTGGACATAGAAAGGCTGAAAAAACCTGAGATTACATTTTGGAGCGCTTGGGACGGCAATGAATTAGCCGGCTGCGGAGCACTTAAGGAACTGGACAGCCGGCATGGAGAAATTAAGTCGATGCGAACCTCTTCTTCCCATTTAAGAAAGGGCGTTGCCAGCAAGGTTCTTCAGCACATTATAGTAGAAGCCAAGCGGCGCGGCTATCAGCGATTGAGTTTGGAAACGGGGTCAATGACTTCTTTCGAACCGGCAAGAAAACTTTATGAAAGCTTCGGTTTCCGGTATTGCCAGCCGTTTGCAGACTATATGGAAGATCCGAACAGCGTGTTTATGACAAAGGAATTGTGAAATATGAAAGATAGATAAGCGGGACTATGTTTCTGTCTTATCTATCTTTTTTATTTCCTCCTGTCTTTCGCCTGAATGCTGTTGGCAGCACCAAGTGTTTTCGATTTTGTTTATTTTAAAACGTAACGGGAATTAAAGACGACAAGAACGATAAAATTTTATTTTTACAGAGGAGGAGATTAATATGACAAAAAGTGTAGTTGGTGTATACGAAACTCCGCAAGAGACCATTGCAGTAATTGAAGGCTTACTAACAAAGGGGTATGATTCTGACGATATTTCTGTTGTCACAAATCGCCGGGATACCGATTATCTCGAATCCCGTACAGGGACAGAAGTAAATCAAGCCCTCGAAGCAAATGATAGCGATTCTGAATCCTTTTTCGATAAACTGAAAGATTATTTCACAATGGATGATACTGGCGCGCACAGCAAAGCATTATCAGATCTGGATATCTCAAATGACGAAATAGACAAGTACCAAGAGGACCTGGATGACGGAAAGCTTCTCGTAGCCGTTGATACAGACGCAGACTTAGATACGCCTATTGATAACGGCAATACCCTTTCAGGCGGCTTTGCAAATCCAAATGAGACAGTGGATTATACAACAAAAGAAGAAAAGACCCTGCCGCTTCGAGAAGAACAGCTGAAAGTGGATAAAGAAGATATCCAAACCGGTGAAGTGGAAATCGGAAAAGAAGTCAAAACAGAACAAAGAGATATAGACGTTCCGGTAAGACATGATGAAATTTACGTTGAACGCCGTCCGGTGGATGAAAACACGGCAGACGCTTCTCCCGTAAATGACTCAGAAACGGTCAGAGTTCCTATCGTTGAGGAAAAGCTTGAAGTGACCAAAAAACCCGTTGTTACGGATGAAGTGGTTATCGGGAAACGGACTGTCGAAGAAAATGAGCATATTTCTGAAACTGTGAAAAAAGAAGAACCTCGTCTGAATAAAGAAGGAAATGTCCGCGACCTAGATGATGATACGTTAAATAACAAATAATAATTATCATAAACAAAAACCTCAAATCCTTAAAGGATTTGAGGTTTTTTCTTGGTACGTCCCAGGAGAGATTCGAACTCCCGACCGACGGCTTAGAAGGCCGTTGCTCTATCCAGCTGAGCTACTGGGACACGTTTTGTTTTTTTGTTTTTGCTTTAAGTATCAGCGACAAGATTTATTATATATGGGATGCAATGATAAGTCAACGGTTTTTTAGAATTTTTTTCATGAGGAAGAAAATTTTCTTCCTCATGTGATATTTCATAGGGTTACCCGGTGTTGCAAATCAATGATTTCATCGCCTGCTTGGTTATAAAAACGCACTGTTGCTGTATCATTTTCTAAAGACAGTATAGCATAGCTTTCTGTGCTGCGCACTCTTGGAAGGCGGATGCTTCCGGGATTAATCAGCAGTTTTCCGCGCAGCATTTCGCTTCCTGCGATGTGTGAATGCCCGAAGCAAATGATTTCCGCTCCGAGCTCCTCTGCACGATAGTATACGTTTAGTAAGGTCTGTTTAATACCATGAAGGTGTCCGTGCGTAACCAATATTTTTTTGGAACCGGCCGTCAGCAGGAGCTCGTCCTTAAAATCGCCGATAAAATCACAATTGCCTTTTACAACGGAATAAGGCTCTAACGCCGGATGGCCGGTTTCAAGCTCAGAGTCTCCGCAATGAATCATGAGATCAACATCCGCTTCATGACGTTTCGCTATGGTTTGAAGCTCCTCTTCAAGCCCATGGCTGTCACTGATAATCAGCACGTTCATATATAAGCTCCCCCTTATGCCTCCAACAGCTTCGACAGCTTTTTAAGCGCGTCAGCCCTGTGGCTGATTTTATTTTTTTCATCACTTGTCAGCTCGGCCATAGTTTTATCTTTATCTTTGACGATAAAGATCGGGTCATAGCCAAATCCGTATTCTCCTCTCGGCTCTTCGGCAATATACCCTTCAACATGACCTTCGACTGTTTTTGTTTCCTCTCCCGGAATACTTACGGCAAGCGCGCAGCGAAAACGTGCCGTACGCTGCTCTTTTTCAATGCCTCTCAGCTCGCTCAGCACTTTATCGATATTCGCCTGGTCATCTTTCTGTTCCCCTGCATAGCGTGCTGAATAGACGCCGGGGCGGCCTCCTAAATTATCAACGGACAAACCCGAGTCGTCTGCAATGACCATTTTGTTCACTGCTTTCGCCACCGCTTCCGCTTTTAGAATCGCATTTTCTTCAAACGTATGGCCTGTCTCTTCAATTTCATCTGTAAACCCGATTTCAGCCAATGATTTTACCTCGTACCCTTTCGGCTCAAGGATTTCTTTAAATTCCTTCACTTTTCCCGGATTGTGAGTCGCAATAATTGCTTCTTTCATGATGATCAAGCCTTTCTGTCATTATTTCAGTTCTGGAAGAGAATCGCCCAGTACTTCTTTTTGCTTGTCAATCAGTTCCTGAATGCCTTTTTCTGCAAGACCGAGAAGCCCATTCAGATCCTCACGTGAAAAGGTTGCCTCTTCCCCTGTTCCCTGAAGCTCCACAAAGCGGCCGCTGCCTGTCATGATGACATTCATATCAACTTCAGCAGCAGAATCTTCTTCATAATTTAAATCTAACAAAATTCCCTGCTCTTTATCAATTCCGACAGAGATCGCTGCCAGGTAATCAGTGAGCGGGTTTGTTTTAATCGTTCCTGCTTTGAGAAGCTTACCAACCGCAATCGCCATGGCAAGAAATGCTCCGGTAATGGAAGCCGTTCTCGTTCCTCCGTCCGCCTGAATGACGTCACAGTCAATCCAAATCGTCCGTTCGCCCAGTTTCTCTAAATCAACGACTGCCCGAAGCGCGCGGCCGATCAAACGCTGAATTTCCATCGTTCTGCCGGAAATTTTCCCTTTGGAAGATTCTCTGATCGTTCTTTGATTTGTAGCCCGCGGCAGCATGCTGTACTCAGCTGTAATCCAACCTTTGCCTCCGCCCCGCAAAAACGGCGGTACGCGATCCTCTACAGATGCGTTGCAGATTACTTTTGTATTTCCCGCTGTTATTAGAACAGACCCTTCCGGATGGCTGATAAAGTCCAAATCAAATGTAATTGGACGCAGCTCATCGTGTTGTCTTCCGTCATGTCTCATGTTTTACCTCCGATTGTATGTACATAAACCATTTTTGTCCCGGAATTGAATAAAGAAAGAGGCAGCCGGAACGCTAACCTCTTTCTTTCTAGTATATCAAAAATTCCAATTTAAAAACTACCTGTATTCACTTGAGACGGCCTGGATACCGATTCTGAAAGTTTTTCGCCTTTTTCGTTCACAAGCTCGGCTTTTCCGTTGACTTTAACGGATACGCTTTTTACATCCGGCTGCTCTGTTAACGTCAGCACAATGCTGTTGAGCACTTCTGAGGAAATCATTTTCGTCTTTTCATCGGCGCTTCCGAAAATGGATTGATTAAAATCTAACGTTACACGTCCATCTTTGATTTTCGGTTTACTGACCAGCTTCACATCTTCGCTGAAATCCGTTAACAGGCCGCTCGCCTTGCTCGGGCCCTCAGCCAGTTCATTAATAGCCGCTGTAATGTCGTCTGTTTTGGAATTGTCAATTCGTTTCGTTACCGGCACGTAATACTCACTGTCATCGGTTTCCGCCAAATAGTAGACTGTCAGCGGATGTGTAGCAGTGAGATCATTGACGCCTGCTGTTTCCAAATTAATCCCGTCCTTACGGCTTAAATCGTCCGAGATCGGCGTGCCGCCTACAGGCATCTCCTTAAGTTCGTGCCCGTTGATTCTCAGCTTCACTTTGTCTATTGAACTGAATTGAGTCAGCGTCCACGTCACCGATTGAACGATTTTCTGTTCATCTTCCTTCTTATAGTTTTTAAATTCCTTTGAGAAGTCCGCTATAGCAGTGCCATCTTTTTTGATGTCTACGTTAACAGTTGTGTCAGCCGGCAAAACGGCTCTGAAGCCATTCGGCAGAATCTCTGACACAGGCCCGCCCTGCACAAGGTATTCAAGCGCCTGCTTAGCCGTTCCTTCACTTTTCGGAAGAGGCATCGTTTGCGCAACGACATAACCGTTTTTATCAATGAGATAAAGCTCCCTCATCACTGTAGAAGAGTCCTGATTCGCTTTTTCGGTATCACTTTTTCCATTTTTTGTTTTTTCGGCTGCTGTTGTATTTGAATCGGTCCCCGCTTCATCATTTACGTATGTAACGTCTTGAGGCGGATCGATTTCCTCAGCTGTCTTATCGGATTGAAATAAACCGCACCCGGATAAAAGCAAGGCAGAGGTGAGACAAGTGGCACCAATGACTGCAGGTCCTTTTTTCAGCATACTTTTCCCTCCTAAGGCTGTTTGTACTACTATGTATACGAGCCTTTGCGGGAAATAGACCGATGAATTCCATTAAAAACAGAAAAAACCCGCAACACGCCGTTGCGGGGCAAAACTATCTTCTAATTGGTTCTCGCAAAGAGATGCACTCTACCTGACCTACTTCATGGCCAAACCAGTCATCTGCTATTTTCGCAAACTGCTCCCGTTCTCCTGTAGTCAGGAATTGATGATCTGGAGTAAACGGAGATTGATTCAGCAGTCCTTTATACGATAGAATCGTACTCACTTCCCGGGCTGTTTCATCACCTGACGAAATAATATTCACATGCTCTCCCATATATCTTTGAATCGCGTCTTTTAAAATAGGATAATGGGTGCAGCCTAAAATCAGCGAGTCAATCGATGTATCTTTTAACGGAGATAATGATGTTTTGACAATCTCGTCTGCTGTTTTGTCCAGAAACTTTCCGCTTTCCACAAACGGCACAAGCAGCGGACAGGCAAGATTTTCGACCTTCAGTTCGGCATTTAATGCCATAAGGGCTTCTTCATAAGCATTGCTCTTAATGGTGTTTTCTGTGCCGATGACACCGATATGCTGATTTTCCGTCACTTTTATCGCGGCCCGAGCACCTGGCTGGATCACCCCGACCACCGGAATATCAACGTCGCGCTGGATGTCTTCCAGTGCAATTGCTGTCGCGGTGTTGCAGGCGATCACCAGCATCTTAATGTGGTGGTTTTTCAGCAGATAATGTGTCAGCTCCCGCGTGTATTGAAGCACTTCTTCTTCAGGACGCGGCCCGTACGGACACCGTTTTGTATCTCCTACGTAGATTATATTTTCTTTTGGTAGCTGTCTCATGATTTCCTTTGCAACGGTTAACCCGCCAACCCCGGAATCAATGACTCCTATTGGTTGTTCCAACAAAATCGCCTCATTTTCTCTTCATTTCATGCTGCAGTTTCATCAATGATTTTTCGAAGATGGCTATTTCTTCATCTGTAAACGTTTCGAACATATCACGCAGGTATTCCTGCCTTTTTGTAATGACCTCTTGGATAATGCGTTCTCCTTCAGGCAGAAGGTGTATCCTGACGACACGTCTGTCCGCCGGATCCTTTACCCGCTCGACAAGCTCATTTTTTTGCATACGGTCGATGAGATCCGTCGTCGTGCTGCATGCCAGATACATTTTCCCCGATAGTTCGCCGATTGTCATGTCTCCTAATTCATAAAGCCATTGCAGACCGACAAATTGCGGCGGCGTGATCGCGTATTGGTTTAGGATTTCTCTTCCTTTTTGTTTAATGATCGCGGCAATGTGGCGGAGCGACTTTTCAATGTCCGCAACATGCTCCAAAGGTTTTGATGTCATTTGTCCATCCCTCACTCAAGGATCTCTTACGCACAAAAGCGTTCCGTGTCTATTTTCCTTCTTTTTTAAAGAAAATGCAAGACTCGCGGGACGAGAAATAGAGGGACATTAGGCAAATGAAAGCAAATTGAAAATCTCGTTTTATATCGTATCATTAAAGTTTAATATAGGAATTTGGAACTTTTCAAACAAACAGCAATAACCGGCTCCCTCCTGAAAAGAAGGAATACCGGCAAGGATTAAAGCTCTAGCTCACCCATTCTAAGAAGCTCAACAACGGCTTGCGAACGCCCTTTCACACCTAATTTCTGCATGGCATTTGAAATATGGTTTCGAACGGTTTTCTCACTGATAAATAGCTCGCTTGCAATCTCCTTTGTTGTCTTATCTTGAACGAGCAATTCGAACACTTCTCTTTCTCTTTTCGTTAGCAGCGGCTTCGATTGAAATTCTTTCTCCTTCAAGTATTGTAACCCTCCTTGCTAAGGTGAGAGCGAATCTGAAACGAATGGGTTTTGATATAGTCAAGATATCATATGTCAGGAGGGCGCAGGAGGTGACGTTTACAGAAGAATTAGTTTATGGTGTATGGAGAAGCTTTTCTTTCTCCTCATTCGTCCAGCTGACAGCCTTTCCGCTTTCCTTTGACACTTGAACCATGACAACGGCTCCGGTGAAGCAAGGCTCCCCTACGCTGTTTTCTCCGAGGTAATGCAAGGTGAGGGATGAACTGCCGACAGCGCTTGTTTTTACATAAATACGCAAGTCTTCATAAGGCATAACTTGGCGCATATAATCACATTGCTGACTGGCGACGACTGTCATGGTTTGCTTATGTTGTTTCATCATATTCAGATTTTTAAAATAAGATATCCTCGCTTCTTCAAAATAGATGAAAGGGATTACATTATTCATATGCCCAAACATATCTGTTTCAGAAAATCGTACAGATACTTCATTAAAAAAAGAAAAGGATTCTTTCCATTTTTGAAACGGCATGTCAATGTAAGCAGGAAGCTTCATTTCACTCATCTCCTTATTGTTAAAAAAACCTCTCCCATGCGGAAGAGGTTTTTTCATCTTATACTCTGTCGCTTCCGAAGAAATTGCGGAATGCTTGTAAGTTTGTATCCCTGTTTAGAGCAGCGATAGAAGTGGTAAGCGGAATGCCTTTCGGACAGGATTGAACGCAGTTTTGCGAGTTGCCGCAATCTGCAAGGCCTCCTTCATCCATCAGCGCTTCCAGCCGGTCGGATTTGTTCATGGCTCCTGTCGGATGGGCGTTAAACAGACGGACCTGAGACATCGGAGCAGGCCCCATGAATTTCGATTTGCTGTTTACATTCGGGCAGGCTTCCAGGCAGACACCGCACGTCATGCATTTTGATAATTCATATGCCCACTGGCGGCGTTTTTCCGGCATTCTCGGTCCCGGTCCTAAATCGTACGTGCCGTCGATCGGTATCCACGCTTTTACTTTTTTCAGAGAATTAAACATTCTGCTGCGGTCAACCTGCAGATCACGCACGACCGGAAATGTTTTCATCGGTTTTAAGCGGATCGGCTGTTCAAGCTGGTCAACAAGCGCCGTACAAGACTGGCGGGGCTTTCCGTTTATAACCATTGAACATGCGCCGCACACTTCTTCAAGACAGTTCATATCCCATGTGACAGGAGTTGTCTTTTCACCTTTCACGTTAACCGGATTCCGGCGGATTTCCATTAAAGCGGAAATGACGTTCAGGTTCGGGCGGTATGGTATTTCAAATTCTTCATCGTAAGGCGTGCTGTCGGGTGTATCTTGACGTGTGATAATAAATCGTATGGTCTTTTTCTCACTCATGATTATTTCGCCACCTTCTTCTTCGAGTAATCCCGTTTCCGAGGCGTTATCAGTGATACGTCGACATCCTGATACTCAAACTCAGGCGCTTCATATGGGCTTACATGTTTAGCCATTGTTGTTTTGAGCCATTCATCGTCATTACGCTCAGGGAAATCCGGTTTATAATGGGCGCCCCTGCTTTCATTACGGTTGTAAGCACCCAGTGTAATCACCCTGGCAAGCTGAAGCATGTTTGAAAGCTGGCGTGTAAACATAGCTCCCTGGTTGCTCCATTTTGTCGTGTCATTGATGTTAATCTTTTTATACCGCTCCATTAACTCCTGAATTTTGTCATCTGTTTTCAACAGCTTGTCGTTATGGCGGACAACCGTCACATTCGCCGTCATCCATTCCCCGAGCTCTCTATGGAGGACGTATGCATTTTCGTTTCCGTCCATATTCATGATCTCAGCCCATTTTTCTTCTTCTTTTTTCACGTGGGCATCGAATACCGATGAAGACATATCCTCTGCGGAAGATTCTAAGCCGTTTACATATTTAACCGCATTCGGTCCGGCTACCATTCCTCCGTAAATCGCGGAGAGCAGGGAGTTTGCTCCCAAGCGGTTGCCGCCGTGCATGGAGTAATCACATTCTCCAGCGGCAAACAGTCCCGGAATATTTGTCATTTGATCGTAGTCCACCCATAAGCCGCCCATTGAATAATGAACCGCAGGGAAGATTTTCATCGGAAGTTTGCGCGGGTCGTCTCCCATAAACTTCTCATAAATTTCAATGATGCCGCCGAGCTTAATGTCAAGCTCTTTTGGATCTTTATGAGACAGATCGAGATATACCATATTCTCGCCGTTGATGCCGAGTTTCTGATTCACACACACATCAAATATTTCGCGTGTCGCAATATCACGCGGCACCAAGTTTCCATATGCAGGATATTTCTCTTCAAGGAAATACCACGGCTTACCGTCTTTGTATGTCCATACACGTCCGCCTTCACCGCGTGCAGATTCACTCATCAACCTTAATTTATCATCCCCCGGTATGGCTGTCGGGTGGATCTGAATGAATTCTCCATTTGCATAATACGCTCCCTGCTGATAAACGATCGATGCAGCAGACCCTGTATTAATCATGGAGTTTGTGGATTTACCGAAAATGATTCCCGGTCCGCCTGTCGCCATAATGACAGCGTCAGAACGGAAGGATTCAATTTGCATGTTTGTCAGGTTTTGCGCGACAATTCCGCGGCAGGTTCTGTCATCATCTAATATAGCGCCAAGGAACTCCCAGCCTTCGTATTTTGTGACCAGACCGGCAACCTCGTATCTGCGCACTTGCTCGTCCAAAGCGTAAAGCAGCTGCTGGCCAGTCGTCGCACCTGCATAAGCTGTTCTGTGGTGCTGTGTACCCCCAAATCGGCGGAAATCAAGCAGCCCCTCAGGCGTCCGGTTAAACATGACGCCCATCCGGTCTAATAAGTGGATGATTGATGGCGCCGCTTCACACATCGCCTTAACCGGCGGCTGATTGGCAAGAAAGTCTCCCCCGTATACAGTATCGTCAAAATGTTCCCACGGAGAGTCGCCTTCCCCTTTTGTATTGACTGCTCCGTTGATGCCGCCTTGGGCACAAACCGAATGAGAACGTTTCACAGGAACGATGGAAAACAGCTTAACCGCCATTCCTGATTCCGCTGCTTTGATTGTCGCCATGAGGCCGGCAAGACCCCCGCCGACTACAATAATGCTTGTTTGACTCATGATAGCCCCTCTCCCTCTAGTAATCTAGTACTCTTATACAAATGCAAAAATCGCTTTTAAGCCTACGTATGACAGTGCAACAAAGATAATCAGCGTAACGTACGTCGAAATTCTTTGAGAACGTGGCGTTACAGTGATGCCCCACGTGACAGCAAAAGACCATAAACCGTTCGAGAAGTGGAAAATTGTCGATAAAACACCTACAATGTAAAAGCCCAGCATAGCCGGCGAGCTCAAGATATTCGCCATCATGTCGAAATTGACCTCAGCGCCCATCTGTGCAGCAATGCGGGTTTCCCACACATGCCAGCTCACAAAAATGAGAGTGATGATACCGGTTACACGCTGCAGGACGAAGAGCCAGTTTCGCATATAGCTATATTGTCCTGCGTTATTTTTCGCAGTAAACGCTATGTACACACCATAAACTGCATGATAAATTAAAGGTAAGAAGATAATAAAGATTTCTAGAGCATACCTGAAAGGCAGACTATCCATAAAATGAGCAGCATTATTGAATGCTTCCGCGCCCCTTGCGGCAAACTGGTTGACGACCAAATGCTGAATCAAAAAGATGCCGACCGGTATGACGCCAAGCAAGGAATGCAATCTTCGAAAATAAAACTCTCTGTTCCCAGACATTACTTTACCCCCTGTTTGATAAGTGCGAAATGTGCTAAATCTCTTCCCCCACTTCTTTCAATTGTAAGCACTTTATTAAGATTTATTGACAATTTCATTTTACTCCTACCACAAAAGGGCGTCAAGAAAACGCGTACATAAATTCTAATTTTCCGAATTGATTAGTTGATTCAAAAATTTTATTTTATCAATATATAATTCTTTCTTAATTTTTCATGAGAATTACAGGATCATTCTGTAATCCTCCCCCCTGTTTGGGCTATAATATACGAAGGAGAGAGGGGAGACAGATATGAAGTCTAAATATGAAGCATCAATACATAATCTAAAAGAAATTGAAATGAACGCCTATGCCTATGAACTGATACGAGAGATTGTTCTCCCAGACATGCTTGGCCAAGATTACTCTTCCATGATGTATTGGGCAGGGAAACATCTCGCCCGAAAGTTTCCTCTTGAATCATGGGAGGAATTTCCGGCTTTCTTTGAAGAAGCAGGCTGGGGAACCCTCACAAACGTTAGCGCAAAGAAACAGGAGCTGGAATTCGAGCTTGAAGGACAGATCATTTCCAATCGGCTCAAATATCAGAAAGAACCGTGCTTTCAGCTGGAAGCTGGCTTCATCGCCGAGCAAATTCAATTGATGAATGATCAGATTGCCGAATCATACGAACAAGTAAAAAAGAGAGCCGATAAAGTGGTTCTGACTGTCAAATGGGATATGAAAGACCCGGTGTAATGAAAAAGGCGGTGACTGCATGAGTCCCGCCTTTTTGGTTGTCATTACACAGCTGAAGGGTGTTTCGAGAGCTCGAATGCATCGTGCAGTGCTTCCACCGCTTTTACCATGTCATTTTCGCTCACTACTGTTGAAACTTTGATTTCAGATGTGCTGACCATTTTGATTAATATGTTTTTTTCCGCCAGTACAGCAAACATTTCAGCCGCTACACCAGGGTTTGATACCATGCCTGATCCGACAATGGATACTTTGGCCAATTTGCTTTCTGTCTCGATTTTTTCGAATTCCAGCGCATCTTTGTACTCTTCAAGTACGGCAACAGCCTGGTCCGCGTCTTCGGATTTAACTGAGAAGGAAATCCCGGTCTCATGGTCTCCCGCCTGCGTTTGGATAATGATATCCACGTTAATGTTTCTTTTTGCAAGAGTTGTAAAAATAGTAGACAAAGTGGTCAGGCCGCTTGTCAGCCCGTAGATGGTTACCCTTGTGATTTGATCTTCGAACGCGATGCCTCTGACGATAAGATTCTGCTCCATGGATGATTCCTCCTCAATTAATGTTCCCGCTTCTGTTTCTGTACTTGAACGCACTTCTAACGGCACTTGGTAATTTTTCGCAAATTCAACCGCTCTCGGATGAAGAACGCCGGCGCCTAAATTGGCAAGCTCCAGCATTTCATCGTAAGAGATGCCGGCAAGCTTTCTCGCTGATTTCACGTAGCGCGGATCGGTTGTAAACACGCCGGGCACGTCCGTATAAATATCACATTTATCCGCTTTTAATGCGGCAGCCAAAGCCACTGCTGTTGTGTCTGAACCGCCTCTGCCCAATGTCGTGATTTCACTGTCGTCTGTCATGCCTTGAAACCCTGCCACAACAACGACTTTTCCTTCCTGAAGCTGGCCTTCTAACACGGCTGTGTTCATCTCCGTAATTCTGGCGTTGCCATGGACGGCCTCCGTGCGGATCCCCGCCTGCCATCCTGTATAGGAAACGGCGTCATAGCCTTTTTCCTGCAGCGCCATGGAAAGCAAGGAAATGGTGACCTGCTCGCCTGTTGCCAGCAGCATATCCATTTCACGTTTGCTCGGCTGATCAGTGATGTCTTTTGCAAGGCTGACCAATGCGTCAGTGGATTTCCCCATAGCTGATACGACAACAACGACTTGATGGCCTTTCTGTTTTTCCGCAATGACGCGATTTGCTGCATTTTGAATTTTTTCGACTGAGCCGACGGAAGTACCTCCGAATTTTTGTACAATGAGACCCATGTATAACCACCCTTTACATTTTGGTTCGTGCGGGTGAGGAGAAAGAGTGCTTTGTCCACAATAAAAAAAGCAATGAGAGGAATTGCTCTCATTGCTTATCAATTAATCATCACGATGATTATGAACAACGAGATAGCCCTCCAAGAAAATGATTTCTTGACAGCCTTACATTTATTCAATGCACGGCCAGCAAATAATACCGATGGGGTTTTATTTACTTCGGCGACGCTCCCCTTTCAGCCTTTTTCTCAGAATCCATCTTTCTCCAAAGGCTTACTCTTGAAGTTCGCACCTCTATCTTCACCATATTACACGATCTAACTATGAAATTAGTTCACATTTTATCAGAACTTTTTCAAAAGGACAACATTATTTTTGCAATTTATCATAAAGCAGCTGTGCCGCCGCTGCGGGTACACCCGCTTTTTTGATGTCCTCGAGGCTTGCTTCCTTCATTTTTTTGACGGAACCGAAATGCTTTAACAGCATTTTCTTTCTTTTTTCTCCGATTCCGGGTATATCGTCTAGCACAGACTGGAACGCGCTTTTCCCGCGGATTTGCCTGTGGAAGCTGATCGCAAACCGGTGCACCTCATCCTGAATGCGCTGAAGCAGGTAAAATTCCTGGCTGTTTCGTTCAAGATAAACCGTCTCCAGCGGATCGCCGATTAATAAATTGGAGGTTCTGTGTTTATCATCCTTCGCCAAGCCGGCGATCGGGATATCCAAGCCCAGTTCGTTTTCTATGACGTCACGGGCCGCATTGATCTGGCCTTTCCCTCCGTCTATAATGATCAGGTCAGGCAGCGGCAGGTTTTCACGAAGCACTCTCGTATATCTTCGTCTGACAACCTCTCTCATTGAGCCGTAATCATCAGGCCCTGTGACAGTTTTGATTTTGTATTTGCGGTATTCCTTTTTGTATGGTTTGCCGTCGATGAACACAATCATCGCCGAAACCGGGTTTGTCCCTTGTATATTCGAGTTATCGAACGCCTCGATTCTGTGCGGGGTATAAATATTTAAGGCGTCTCCGAGTTTCTGCACAGCACCGATTGAACGCTCCTCGTCACGTTCGATTAAAGAGAATTTTTCTTTAAGCGCGATTTTTGCGTTTTTATGTGCCAGCATAAGCAATTCTTTCTTCGACCCTTTTTTCGGCTGATGGACGTTTGTTTCCAGCAGCTGCTCAATCATCGATTGATCGACGCTGTCCGGCACTAAAATCTCCTTCGGCAGAAAATGGTTGTTTTTTGAATAAAACTGCCCGATGAAGGTAAGGAACTCTTCATCTGCTTCCTGATAAAGCGGAAACATACTGACGTCACGTTCGATGAGCTTTCCTTGCCGTACAAAAAAGACCTGTACGCACATCCAGCCTTTATCATAAGCGTAAGCAAATACGTCACGGTCGACTAAGTCGTTCATCGTCATTTTTTGTTTTTCCATCGTTGATTCGATATGGGCAATTTGGTCACGAAGCTCCTTTGCCCGTTCAAATTCAAGGTTCTCAGCCGCCTCAAGCATTTTCTCTTCAAGCTCTTTTTTAACGTCGTTATAGCCGCCCTTTAAGAAACGGGTAATATTCTCAACCAGCTCTCTGTTTGTCTCTTCAGAAATGTCCTTTACACACGGAGCAAGACATTGTCCGAGGTGATAATAAAGACACACTCTGTCGGGGAGCTTTGAGCATTTTCTGAGAGGGTAGAGACGGTCGAGCAGCTTTTTCGTCTCCCTTGCGGCCTGCACATTCGGATAGGGTCCGAAATAGCGCCCTTTGTCTTTTTTGACATTGCGGGTGACAATCAGCCTTGGGTGGCGTTCATGGGTGAGTTTTATAAAAGGATAGGTTTTATCGTCTTTCAGCATGACGTTATATTTCGGATCATGCTTTTTGATCAAGTTCATTTCTAAAATGAGCGCTTCAAGATTGGAGGACGTCACGATATATTCAAAATCCTCGATTTCCGTCACAAGCCTCTGTGTTTTTGCGTCATGAGACCCGGTAAAGTAGGAGCGCACTCTGTTTTTCAGCACTTTTGCTTTTCCTACGTAGATCACTGTCTGCTGACGGTCCTTCATTAAATAACACCCGGGCTGATCGGGAAGGAGGGCGAGTTTTTCTTTCAGTTGTTTGTTCATATGTTACCCTTCCTTATATTTAGTCCTTTGTTTCCAGTTTAACACGAACAGGTGTTTTTCTCCATGGTTCACGATTGGCGAATAAAAAAAGCGATCCCTCAATTGGAATCGCTCTGGCATGTAAGCAGCCGAAAATTAAAGATGTTTGTTTACAAGCTCTTGAAGCGCTTCTTTCGGTTTGAAGCCTACAGATGTTTCAACAACTTCTCCATCTTTTAAAACAAGAAGTGTCGGGATGCTCATAACGCCGTATTTGCCTGCTGTTTCTTGGTTCTCATCTACATCAATTTTTACGATTTTCAGTTTGTCGCCCATTTCTTGATCTAATTCTTCAAGAACAGGTGCAATCATTTTACAAGGTCCGCACCAAGGAGCCCAGAAATCAGCAAGTACGACGCCTTCGCTTGTTTCAGCTGAGAAAGATTGATCAGTTGCTTTTACGATAGCCATTATTAAATTCCTCCAATTGTGAAATGATGATTTTTAGTATAGCATCTCCCATTCGTTCATGCTATTTAAATGCTTATTAATTATTTTTTCCTGATCACAATCGGTTTACTCATAGAATGGGTCATTAAAACACGAATCGGATAATCGCTCCGATCACCACGATTGCGCCGATGATCATTAAAATTGTACGAAGCATAGGACAACATCCCTTCTGTAACCGTCATATACTTTACCATGCCCTTTTGGAGCTGTTTCAAAACAAAAAAGAGCGCTGTCCTCTAGAGGATCGGCGCTCCTTTTTTTGGTTAAGAATCAGTCCGTAATGTGAGTAAGACAACTGCCATTGGCGGCAGCTTTGCTTTCAATTTGTTTTTATTTACAGAATAACGGCTGAACGATTCAGGTTTTACGTGCTCCGGATCATCAAACGTGTTATGGGCGTTCATCTTTTCAGCAGTCAGGATAGCACCGGAATGATCTACAGTCTTGTCAAGACCTCTCAGCTCGATCTCCACCTCTGCTTTATTTTGATGATCAATGTTACAGATGCTGACGTTTATATCGCCCTCAGCATTTCTTGATGCTGACACACTGATTTGAGGCAGCGTTTCTCCCTTCCATTCATAGTCAGCGGACGTTGTTTCAGTATCTAAAAGAGAGGCATCCTGATGTACCTTAAACATATCAAACACATGGTATGTCGGCGTTAATAGCATCCGTTCTCCCTCAGTCAGAATCATAGCTTGAAGAACGTTTACCGTCTGTGCGATGTTGGTCATTTGCACCCGGCGGCAATGCTGATGGAAAATGTGAAAGTGAGAAGCTGCGACCAGCGCGTCACGAATCGTGTTTTGCTGATATAAAAAGCCTGGGTTCGTTCCTGGCTCAGGGTCAAACCATGTGCCCCATTCGTCAATAATCAGTCCGACCCGCTGTTCCGGATCATATCGGTCCATAATTGTGCCGTGTTTTTCAATCAATTCATCAATGTATTTGGCCTTTTTCATCGTGATGAACCATTCGTCCTCTGTAAATTCTGTGGCCGATCCTTTGCCCTTCCAGAAATCTCCCGGAATCGTGTAGTAATGAAGGCTTAGCCCATCCATCAGGCCAGCGGCTTTTTTCATGAGCACGTCCGTCCAATGAAAATCATCGACGTTTGCACCGCCGGCAATTTTATAAATTTCATTGCCGCTGTAATTGCGGACATACGTTTGAAAACGGCGGTATAGATCGGCATAGTACTCAGGGTGCATGTTGCCGCCGCAGCCCCAATTTTCATTTCCCACTCCAAAATATTTCAGCTTCCAAGGCTCTTCTTTTCCGTTTTGTTTTCTCCAATCCGACATGGGCGTGCCTTCTTTAAAGGTCATATATTCGATCCAGTCGGCCATTTCCTGAACTGTTCCGCTTCCTACATTGCCGCAAATGTAAGGTTCGCACTCAAGCAGCTCGCACAGCATCATAAATTCATGTGTCCCGAATTCATTCGATTCAACTGTGCCGCCCCAGTGAGTATTGAGCATCGTCTTGCGGTCACCCACACCATTAGCCCAATGATATTCATCCGCAAAGCAGCCTCCCGGCCATCGGAGGACAGGAATACGCAGCTGTTTCAGCGCTTCTAACACATCTTTTCTTATACCGTTTATATGAGGAATGCTTGATTCCGTTCCGACCCAAATCCCTTCATAAATCCCTCTTCCTAAATGCTCAGCAAAATGACCGTATATATTTTTGTTGATCGTTCCTTTTACAATATCCGTTTGAATCACTGCTGTATGTTCAGACATGCTTGATCATTCCTTTCATACAAATATGAAAAGCACCACAGTCAAATACAGGATCTGTGTTTTGTCTGAGGAGCCAGCATGAATGTAAGCGCTTTTAAAGTAACCTTATTATATATGTCCGTACATGTCAACGACTTTTTTTATTAATAAATATTTGTACGTATGTATTCAAAAACCCCGAACTTTTGCAGTCCGGGGTTCCCTTTATGAGTGAATATTCAGCTGTTTGAATTCTTCAGTCAGTAATGGGACGACTTCAAATAAATCGCCTACAATACCGTAATCAGCTATTTTAAAAATATCGGCTTCAGGATCTTTATTGATGGCGACAATGACCTTGCTGTTGGACATACCCGCCAAATGCTGAATGGCACCGGAAATTCCGCAGGCGATATACAAATCGGGAGTGACAACTTTTCCGGTCTGTCCGATTTGAAGGGCATAGTCACAATAATCAGCGTCACACGCCCCGCGTGAAGCGCCGACTGCTGCGCCCAGCACCTCGGCAAGCTCCTGAAGCGGCTGAAAGCCTTCCTTGCTTTTTACACCGCGGCCGCCTGCAACAATGATTTTCGCTTCAGAGAGATCAACGCCGTCCGCTGTTTTTTTGACGATCTCTTGTATGACGGTACGGAGATCCGTAAGGGAAACTTCGATGCTTTCAATGCTGCCTGCCCGGCTGGCGTCTTTTTCTAACGCTTGAATGTTGTTTGGACGAATCGTCACAAGCGTCATCGGATCCGTTGAAATGACACGTTCAAATGCCTTCCCTGAGTAAATCGGTCTTGTGAAAACAATGTTCTCTCCGGTAACGCTTACATCTGTAGCGTCAGAAATCAATCCCGTTTGGAGCCGGGCTGCAAGCTTCGGTGACAGATCCTTCCCCATTGCAGTGTGTCCGCATACGACCGCATCAGGTTTTTCCTTTTCAATAATGGTTCGCATCACTTGGCTGTATCCGTCTGCCGTATATGCCTTGAGCTTTGGGTCCTCAGCTGTGAAAACTTTGTCTGCACCGTAGTGGATCAGCTCCTCTGTATGCTGTGATACGTTTTCTCCTATAAGAACACCGATCACTTCTCCATCACCTGAAATGGTTCTTCCAGCGGAGATTGCTTCAAAGGTGACATTTCGCAGTTCTCCGTCACGAATTTCTCCGAGTACGATCACTTTTTTTCCCATCCTAACATCCCCCTGTTTCTTTGAATGTGCAAACGCTAAATGACTTTCGCCTCGCTGCGGAGCAATGATACGAGCTCTTTTGCCTGTTCGGCAGGCTCACCCTGCAGAAGCTTCCCGGCTTCTTTTTTCGGCGGCAGAAAACGTTCAATTGTTTTCATTTTTGGTTCAGCATCTTCTTCATCCAAGTCCAGATCATCCAGTTCAAGCTCTTCAAGCGGTTTTTTCTTGGCTTTCATGATTCCCGGAAGCGATGGGTAGCGCGGTTCATTTAAGCCTTGCTGAGCTGTGACCAGCAAAGGAAGAGTCGTTTTGATTTTTTCAACATCCCCTTCAACGTCCCTTTCCGCTTCTGCGTCACTTCCATTGATGTCGAGTTTGGTGATCGTCGTAATGCACGGAATGTCCAAAAGCTCTGCCAGGCGAGGCGCCACTTGTCCTGAGCCTCCATCGATCGCGACATTTCCGCCGAGAATAAGGTCAAATTCCTGATCCTTCATATAGTGGTATAAAACTTGAGAAATGGAATACTGGTCGGGTTCTTCGAGATCATCTTCTATGTTGATTAAAACAGCTTGGTCACATCCCATGGCAAGCGCTGTACGCAGCTCCTTTTCCGCTTCTTCGCCGCCGACTGTAACAACGGTGATGGGGCCGCCGTGTTTTTCCTTCAGCTGAATGGCTTCTTCAATCGCGTATTCATCGTACGGATTGATAATCCATTCAGCCCCGTCATCCTGAATCTTCCCTGCGTCAATGACGATTTTTTCTTCTGTGTCAAACGTCCGTTTCATCAGTACAAATAGATTCATGATCATATCCCCTTTTATTCGCCTTTGAACTGAGGCTTTCTTTTTTCGAGAAATGCCTGAATGCCTTCCTTGGCGTCCTCCGACTCAAACGCTTCTCCAAAACGCTTTGCTTCAAGCTTTAAGCTGCCTTCATAGGAATACACCTTGTTTGTATAGAGAAGCTCAAGCAGAGACGCCATCGTTTGCGAACTTTTTTCTGCAAATTTACCAGCAAGCGTTTTCGCTTTTTCAAGCACTTCTGCTTCATCTTTTGCTCCGATTGTCACAAGTCCGAGGTCAAGCGCTTCTTTCCCCGATATCGGTTCTCCTGATCCAATGAGCTCCAATGCTTTTGCTGTACCAACATATCGCGGGAGCCGCTGTGTACCTGCAAAACCGGGAATAATGCCGAGGTTAAGCTCAGGAAGCCCCAGCTTGGCATCTTCTGCCGCAATTCTGATATGGCAGGCCATTGCAAGCTCCAGCCCGCCGCCGAGGGCAGCTCCGTGAATCGCTGCGATAATCGGTTTTGGAAAGCTCTCCATTCTCTCCATCAGCTGCTGGCCGCGTTCAGCCAGCATTGAGGAATCCTCACTGTTTCTCAGTGATGTAAATTCTTTGATATCAGCGCCTGCGGAGAAGAACCTTCCTTCCCCATGTATAATAATGCACCGCACGCCGGCATCTGTCTCACACTGATCAAGACAGGAGGACAGCTCTTCTAATATCCGGCTGGAAAGCGCGTTTGCCGGCGGATTGTGAATCGTCATAACTGCAACAAATTGATCAACTGCGAGTGATATTGCATTCATAGGACAGAACTCCTTTACTTATTGTGAATTCCGGATACCAGTAATTCTAAAACACTGTCTGACAAAGCTGCCAGATCATACTTTTGATCATTCATCACCCAGGTCGTCACGGTTTCGTCAATCGTTCCAAAAATCATTTGCCGGGCGAGGCGGACATCGAGGCCTTCTTTTAACTCGCCTGATTGTATTCCTTCCGTCAGAATGCCGTCTAAAATATTTAAGTAGCCTTTTAATATTTCATTAATTTTCTGCCGCAGCTCCAAATTGGATTGGCGGAGCTCAAGCTGAGTGACAATGGCAAGGTTATGGTCGCCCGCCAAAAGTGAGAAATGTTTTGAAATCACGAGCGCCAATTTCTCTTTTGCTGTTGCCTTTTCTTTTATGTCCTCTTCCATCCGCTCAATGAATTGGCCCATTTTTTCTTTAAACAGAGAAATTAAAATGTCTTCTTTATTTTTAAAATAAAGATAGATGGTGCCGTCCGCTACTCCGGCTTGTTTGGCGATTTTAGATACCTGTGACTGGTGGTAGCCGTTTTCCGCAATGACTTCAACTGCTGCATCAATAATCTGCATATACTTTGGCCGTTTTTGCTTCAATTTTCATCGTTCCTTCCTATAGAAATGAATGACTATTCATTCATATTTTTATGATAAGAAGGATTTTCCGGTTTGTCAAGTTTATTCATAAATGTTCTCTTTTTCTGGCTCTTTTTTCTGGCTCTATTTGTTACTTGATATGATGATTTTCGGTTTCTTCTTCAAGTAAACGCCTTCTTAAAATTTTCCCAACCGCTGTTTTCGGAAGCTCTTTTCTGAATTCATAAGCTCTCGGCACTTTATAGGGTGCGAGACGGGCTCTGGCGAAAGCGTCCAGTTCTGCTGCGTCGGCTTGTGCGCCTTTCTTTAACACGACAAACGCTTTTACCGTTTCCCCTCTGTACGAATCAGGCACGCCTGCAACGACAATTTCCTGAATCGCTTCATGTTCGTACAGCGCTTCTTCAACTTCACGCGGGTAAATATTATAGCCGCCTGCGATAATGATGTCCTTCTTCCTGTCGGCAATATAGAAAAACCCATCTTCATCCATATAGCCCATGTCTCCGGTGAAGAGCCATCCGTCCTTTAAGACAGCAGCCGTTTCCTCCGGCTTGTTCCAGTATCCCTTCATGACCTGCGGGCCTTTTACGACGATCTCACCATGCTCATACGGAGCGGCAAAATGGCCAGTCTCTTCAGAGTAAATGGCAGCGTCTGTATTAGGCCAGGGACAGCCAATACTGCCGGGTTTGTTTTTTCCCCAGATAAAATTTGCGTGTGTCACCGGAGATGCCTCGGATAAACCATATCCCTCCACAAGCTTTCCGCCAGTCACCTTTTCAAATTGCTGCTTCACCTCGACAGGGAGAGCCGCTGAGCCGCTGAGGCAGCTTTTAATAGATGACAGATCGTATTGCTGTAATTGGGGATGATGCAAGAGGCCAATGTAAATCGTCGGCGCGCCGGGAAACAGTGTCGGTTTTTGTTTATCGATGATTTTGAGCGTGTGCAGCGGATCGAACTTGGGAAGCAGGATCATTTCAAATCCCAGTTTAATCGAATAATTCATCACTGCTGTCAGCCCATAGACGTGAAAAAATGGGACAATGCCAAGCACTTTTTCATCGCCTTCCTTTACGTTGTACATCCAAGCCGCACACATTTCGGTATTGGCTAAAATATTTCTGTGCGTGAGCATGACTCCTTTGGGCGCTCCCGTCGTACCTCCAGTGTATTGCAGAACGGCGATATCATGCTCAGGGTCAATGTCCGGAATTGTGATCAGCTCTGTTTTTTCCCGCTTCATGCTCGAAGCAAAGGTATGAATATTGTCATTTTCATCATAGTCAATGTGCACTTTTTGTTTTTGCGTAAGCGGATAGAGAATATTTTTCGGAAACGGCAAATAGTCTTTTATACTCGTCACCAATATCTGATCTACAATTGATAACGTTTTCATTTTTATTGCCTTCGGGAAAAGCAAATCTAAGGTGATGATCATCCTGGCCTCTGCGTCTCTCAGCTGATATTCGAGCTCATGCTCGGTGTAGAGCGGGTTTGTCTGCACCACGATACCGCCGGCAAACAGCACCCCATAATAAGAAATGATGAATTGCGGACAGTTGGGCAGCATGACAGCCACTCTGTCTCCTTTTTGCAGGCCATTTTCCTGCAGAAAAGCTGCGAGTTTAAGAGCATCCGTCAACATGTCATGAAAGGTGAGTTTTTTTCCGAAAAAAGATACGGCTGTTTTGTCAGGGAATCGTGCGGCGGAGTCTGTCAGGATGGATTCCAGGGTTTGGTTCGGCAACGGAAGCTCATGCGGGATATCGTCGGGATACTCGGCAAGCCACGGCTTTTGAGACTGCATAAAACCTCCCCTTTCGATTTTAGCGTTCACCCTATTATTATAGCAGATGGACGGCAAAAAAAAGAAAAAGAAAGGAAAATCTTTCTTTTTCTCATCATACGAACAGATATATAAGACCAATCAACAAAAAGATTCCCGCCGCGGCGAGCAGTATTTTTGCAAGCTTTTCCATCTATTCTCCGTCCCCTTATATTCCGGCTGCCACAACAAATGAGAGCCCGACAGAAATGACAAATGAAATAAAGCCGACAGCCCGGTTATCATTTTCAATTTCTTGATCAATTTTAAACCGCGGTGTCAAAAACTCAAAAATGAAGTAGCTGATCAAAAGCATAACAAACCCGTACACACCCCAGCCGATCATTTGCAGCAGAGAATTGTGCTGAGAGATGGAGTGCTGGAACACATTTGCTATTCCTAAAATTTTCCCGCCGGTTGCCATTGCCACAGCGAGATTTCCATTTTGAATCTCTTCCCAGTTTTTATAAGCTGTCACCAGCTCAAACACAGTCAAAAAGAGGACGAGGCAGAGAACCGCGACACTGTAATACGCCGCGATTTCCACAAGCTCGTTTTCCCAAAAATCACTCATGGCCATACTCCCTTTTATTTTAATTCAACAATTGTAACGCCTGATCCTCCCTCACCAGCTTCACCGAAACGGGAGTTTTTAACGCTGCGGTGATTTTTCAGGAGATCCTGCACGCCTTTTCTTAAAGCGCCGGTACCTTTGCCGTGGATAATGGATACCCTTGGATATCCCGCTAACACCGCGTCATCCAAGTATTTTTCAACACGGCTGAGGGCATTTTCATAGCGCTCGCCGCGAAGATCAAGTTCAAGCGATACGTGGTAATCTTTGCCCTTAACCGCTGTAATGAGTTTTTCTTTTTTTGGTTCCGGAGCCGACTTGATAAATTCCAAGTCTTTTTCTTTCACTTTCATTTTTAAAATGCCGATTTGAACATTCCATTCATTGCCGCCGGTTTTTTCAAGCAATGTTCCTTTCTGCCCGAAAGTAAGGACTTTTACTTCATCCCCCGGCTTCAAGACGCGTTTTTGCGTTTTCGGTTTTTCCGGTTTATTGGACTTTTCAAAGGTCGGCATAGCGCCTTCTAACCGTTTCTTCGCGTTGATCAGCTCGTGATCCTTGAAGGATTTGTGTTCTTCTTTAATCGAGCGTAATTCGTGAATGATGTCTTCAGCTTCTTTTGTGGCCGCTTTAACTTTTTCAGCCGCCTGCTGTTCGGCCTCTTCCATCAATTTGTCTTTTTTGCTGTTGAGTTCAATGATTTGCTGCTGCAGCTCTTTATGCAGCTTTTCGGCTTCTTTTCTGAACGCCTCTGTTTCAGAAAGCTCTTCTTCCGCCCGTTTTTTGCTTCGTTCAAGAGACGCAATCATCGTATCGACCTCATTATGCTCGGCCGTCATTTCTGATTTCGCCTGCCCGATAATATGGTCCGGAAGACCGAGCCGTTTAGAAATTTCAAAGGCGTTGCTTCGTCCCGGCACACCGATTAAGAGCTTATAGGTTGGTGAAAGGGTCTCAATGTCAAATTCGACACTGGCGTTCATGACGCCTTCTCTGTTATAGCCATACGCCTTTAACTCCGGATAATGCGTCGTCGCTAATACTCTGGCATTGGTGCGGTGGACTTCATCCAGGATGCTCATGGCGAGTGCCGCGCCTTCTTGCGGGTCTGTACCTGCGCCCAGTTCATCAAAGAGCACCAGGCTGTTTTCGTTAACTTGTTTTAAAATGCCGACAATGTTCACCATATGGGAAGAAAATGTACTTAAGCTTTGCTCGATCGACTGTTCATCGCCGATATCAGCGAACACATGCTCAAATACAGCGGCTTCCGATCCTTCATCTGCCGGAATATGAAGACCCGATTGCGCCATTAAGGTCAACAGCCCCAGTGTTTTTAAAGTAACTGTTTTCCCCCCGGTATTCGGTCCTGTAATCACGATGGTTGAAAAATCGCCGCCCAGCTCGATGTCATTGGCGACCACCTGATCAGACGGAAGCAATGGATGGCGCGCTTTTTTCAGACGGACAAAGCCGCTGTCATTCATGGTCGGTTTTGTCGCTTTGACCGCTTTTGCGTATTTCGCTTTTGCAAAAATGAAGTCAAGCGTCTGCAGGACTTGCAAATCTTGAAAAAGCTCCTCTGTGTGCTCCGCCGTATGCTCTGTCAGCACGCGTAAAATCCGTTCAATTTCTTGTTTTTCTTTCACTTTCGCCTGCTGAAGCGAGTTGTTCATATCTACAATCGCCTGCGGTTCAATGAACAGGGTTGCGCCAGAAGAGGAGGTGTCATGCACAATGCCTCCGTAGCTTGATCTGTACTCTTGTTTGACCGGGATAACAAAGCGGTCATTTCGGATTGTAACAATCGTATCAGACAGCATTTTCGAAGCGGAGGAGGAACGCAGAATGGACTCTAACCGGTCTCTGATTCTCGATTCGAGCGTTCTGAGCTGCGTTCGGATTCCTCTTAACGTTTCTGACGCGTGATCAAGCACTTCGCCGTGATCATCTATGCAGGAATTCATTTCCCGTTCTAAATCGGGCAGTGTAATGAGCTGTTCAGTATATTGCTGCATCAGCGGAATGTCGACTCCGTCTTCAGCCATTTGTCCGAGAAAGTGTTTCATTTGTTTGACTGCGTAAAGCAGCCCTGATATTTCAGTGAATTCCGAGGGACTGAGAACGCTGCCGATTTCCGCCCGTCTTAATGCCCCTCTGATATCGGTAAGGCCGCCAAACGGCGCCTGGCCTCGCAGCCGGATGATCGCAGAGGCTTCATCTACCTCATCCAGCTGTTTTTTGATTTCGTCAATCGAAGCAGAAGGCTTTAGCTGGAGAAGCATTTCTTTTCCGAGCGATGAAGCGGCGTGCTCGATTACCTGTTCTTTCACTTTATGGAATTCAAGAGATGATAATACTTTTTGCTGCACGGTTGTGTGAGCCTCCTTACTTAATCGTTGCGCTTCAGGAATGCCTGTACGTCTTCAAGCGACCGGGCATTCAGGACGTTTTTCGTTTCCGTCCAGCCTTTGCGCGCGGCAGTGACGCCGGTTTTCATATCGTTTAACATCTCGATGTTATGGGCATCGGTATTAATGACCAATGCAACCCCTTGTTCATTTGCTTTAATTAAATGCTCTGTCCGCAGGTCGAGACGCGCAGGGTTAGAGTTGAGTTCAAGCGCCGTATTTGTTTTCTTCGCGAGCTCAATCAGTTTGTCGATATCGATTTCGTAACCGGCACGTCTGCCGATGAGGCGTCCGGTCGGATGGGCGATAATGTCAACATGTTTGTTGGTCAGTGCCGTCTCAAGCCGCTTCATAATGACGTGCTCCGGCTGATTAAAGCTTGAATGGATGGATGCAATGACCAGATCCATTTCCGCCAGCACATCGTCATCATAATCAAGTGTGCCGTCAGGAAGAATATCCATCTCAACGCCTTTAAAAATACGGAAGTTCTCAAACTCAGCATTCAGCGCGTCAATTTCTTTCGCCTGCTGCTTGAGCCTTTCAGCAGTCAGCCCGTTGGCGACCTTTAAATATTGCGAGTGATCAGTGATGGCCATGTACTGATAGCCTTTTTCCATGCATGCTTCAGCCATTTCCCTGATCGAAAAGGCGCCATCGCTCCATGTGGAGTGCATGTGAAGATCACCTTTGATTTGATCGTGCTCTATGAGTTCAATGCTGTCGCTGTAGGTTTCCACCTCTTGCCCGCTTTCACGGAGTTCCGGCGGGATCAGCGGCAAGCCGAAGTGTGCGTAAAATTCCCGTTCGCTCGGGAAGGTTTTGATTTCTCCTGTTTCAACCGTCTCGACGCCGTACTCACTGATCCGTTCACCGCGTTCTTTTGCAATTTGCCGCATTTTGATATTGTGGTCCTTTGATCCCGTAAAATGATGAAGAGTTGTCGGGAATTGTTCTTCCGTCACGAGACGGAAATCGACACTCATTTCATATTCAAAGGAAAGAATAACCGATACCTTCGTGTCCCCGCTGGCAATGACGCTTTTGATGTTTGGCAGCGCAAGCAGCTGCTCTCTTACTTCAGCGGGATGATCCGTCGCAATAATATAATCCAGATCTTTGACGGTTTCGCGTGCTCTGCGGAGACTTCCGGCACGGGAATATTTGATGATGTCTGTCAATTGAGAAAGATGCTCTTCAATTTCCCGCGCGACCCGGAGCGCATAGCCGATCGGAAAACGTTCAGGCTGTTTTCCGGCTTCTCCGAGCGCCTGTAATATTTTTTCTTCTGATTTCTTGCCGAATCCCGCAAGCCCTTGGACTTTCTGCTGTTCGCAGGCTTCCTTCAATGATTCTGCATCATATACGCCAAGCTCTTTATACAGCTTTGCGATTTTTTTGCCGCCGAGCCCCGGGAGCTTCAATAAAGGCACCAGCCCTTCCGGCACCTCCTGCTGCAGTGATTCGAGCGTACTTGACTTTCCTTCATCTATATATTCTTTTATGACGCTGTACGTGCCTTTTCCGATACCGGACAGTGACATCATGTCGTCCATTTCTGATAAACTGCGGTCGTCCTGTTCAAGGGCTGCCGCTGCTTTTCGGAATGCGGAAACTTTAAACGGGTTGTCCCCTTTCAGTTCCATGTAGACTGCAATGGTTTCCAGCAGCCGGATAATATCTTTTTTATGCATAGAATAACCCCCAGACGTTCACATATGTTTCCATCATACTTGAAAAAAACTTCTCCGGACAAGAGAAGTTTTTTATCCTCCGTATTGCGTCCAAAGCTCCTGTAAAAGCCCTGATAAATACGGTGTATGGTTGATCATGACATTTGCGAGAGACGATTGTCCCATCATTTGCTGTAAGCCGTCTATCGGAAGTACGGAAGCAACATACAGCAGCACAAATGTAAATAAATAGACTTCCAGAAAACCGAGAACGGCGCCAAGCATTTGGTTGATTTGTTTAATCACAGGAATGCCCGCTACAATACTTAGGAATGAGCCGATGATTCTCAGTAAGATTTTAGCGATAATAAATAGAACGACAAACGCAATCGCATTATAGTAGGCTGCTTCCAGATTTCCCGAGAAAAAAGAAAACGCCGGCTGTCCCGCTGAAAAATCGGGCGCGGGAATCCACTTCAAATGCGGTGCGACATTTTTATAGAATAAAGACGCAAACGCGATCGAAAGAATAAAGCTCGTCAAGCGGATAAACTGGAGGATAAAACCGCGTTTTAATCCCAGTAAAGTCCCCATCAGGAGCAAGATTAAGATGATGATATCTAGCATAGTTGTTCAATCCTTTTCTTTAAGCTGACGCTCCAGTTTTTCATATTGCTCTTTTAATTTCACATAGTCGTGCACCACATTTACCGCTGTCAGCACTGCAAGTTTATTTATATCAAGATATGGATTTTTTTGATTGATTTCTCTCATTTTATCATCAACAATTCCGGCCACATATCTCATATGGGCTCTGCTTTCTTCACCGATCATAGTGAAGTGCTGGCCGTAAATGTCAACGGTTGTTTTCGTTTTTTTGCCGTCAGACAACGTTTCTCCTCCATTCCGTGAGAATCCTAGTTCCTATCATAACACGTTTATTAAATGAATGGAAAGACGAGCCTCCCGCTGTTATGATACACTGGTAGATACAGCGAATCGTGTAAAAAAAGGAGATTATTACGTGTCCCATTCTGTGATAAAAGTACCAATGTCTGCTATTGACCAAATGAAAACAGCGTATAACAGTTCACTTACTGCATCTGTACCGCAGGGTGCCATTTTCCAGGCAAAACCGGCAGGCTGTACCATTACAGCTTATAAGTCAGGGAAGGTATTGTTTCAGGGCAAAAACGCAGAGGCAGAATCTGCCCGCTGGGGAACTGCTGAGCCGCAGGATAAGAAGAAAACGGCAAAAAAGCCGGCTGATTCACGCTACGCCCCTCCAACAGACATCGCAGGCATGTCTGTCATCGGCTCTGACGAGGTCGGAACCGGAGATTACTTTGGCCCAATGACGGTTGTGTGCGCATACGTTGACAAAACAAAGCTTCTTTTAATGAAGGAACTCGGTGTGAAGGATTCTAAGCACCTAAAGGATCCGCAAATCATTGAGATCGCCCGAAGCCTGATCAAAACCATTCCGTACAGCCTGCTCGTTTTAAAAAACGAAAAGTACAACAGCATGCAGGAACGAGGCATGAGTCAGGGAAAAATGAAAGCTCTCTTGCATAATCAGGCCATAACCCATCTTTTACGAAAAATGGACGGAGTAAAGCCTGAGGCGATTCTGATCGACCAATTCGCCGAGCCCGGCGTCTACTACAACCATTTAAAGGGAAGAGACATTGTGCAGGAGCGCACCTATTTCAGCACAAAAGCCGAAGGCATTCACCTGTCAGTGGCTGCTGCATCGATTATTGCGAGATATTCCTTTTTAATGGAAATGGATAAACTTTCGCGCGAAGCGGGAATGACACTGCCGAAAGGGGCCGGCCCTCATGTAGATGAAGCGGCCGCTAAACTGATCATCAAAAAAGGGGCATCCGCTCTCCGAACCTTTACAAAACTCCATTTTGCCAATACGCAGAAAGCACAGCGCCTGGCGGATAAAAAACGTTCATAGAAAAAAGCTTGCAGAGAATATCTGCAAGCTTTTTTATTAGCCTCTCAATACGGCCTGATAAGTGTTTTCTAACGCTTTCAGCACTTTGTCGTGCGCTTTTGCCACTTCTTCTTCAGTCAGCGTTTGCTCCGGGTTTACATATTGGAGTGAGAAAGCGACTGACTTTTTGCCTTCCTCCATATGCTCGCCTTCGTAGACGTCAAAGACGGTTACTTCTTTCAGAAGCTTGCCGCCCGCCTCTTTAATGACGCTCTCGAGCTGGCCGCTTGTCACTGATTGATCTGTCACAAGCGCGATATCACGTGTCACAGACGGATATTTCGGAATCGCCGTGTACACGAGCGGAGCCGTGTCTGCTGTGAGCAGCGTGTGAAGATCAAGTTCGAACACGTACGTTTCTTTTATATCCAGTTCTTTTTCCAGTGAAGGATGGACTTGGCCAATAAAGCCGATAAGAGAGCCGTTTAAAAGAATGTTCGCAGTTCTGCCCGGGTGCAGCTGTTTTCTTTCTGATTGCACAAATTCAATGCTGTCCAGGACGTTCAGTTTATCTAACAGCCCTTCAACAATTCCTTTTGCGACAAAGAAATCGACCGGCTTTTTCTCGCCCTGCCATAAATGCTTGCGCCATAAACCGGTTACCGCACCTGCCACGCGCTCCGTTTCAACAGGTTTTGTATCCTCTTCCTTCGTCAGGAAAACGGAACCGACTTCGTACAATGCGACCGAATCAGTTTGTCTTGCCAGATTGTAAGAAACGGACTCGAGCAGATTCGGAACAAGGCTGTGTCTGAGAATGCTTCTTTCTTCACTCATCGGAAGCGCAAGGACAGTGTTAAACGATTTTTCAATCGCAAATGCCGCCGCTTTTTTCTCGTTTGTTAATGAGTAGGTAATCGCTTGTGATAAGCCGGCTCCTTCAAGGAAACGTCTGACTTTACGGCGTTTTGCCTGGTAAGGCGTCAATCCGCCTGTTGTTCCCGCTGTTTTAGGAAGTGTGGACGGAATGTTGTCGTAGCCGTACAATCTTGCCGCTTCTTCAACCAAATCCTCTTCGATTCGAATGTCACCGCGGCGTGACGGAACAGTCACAACGAGCAAGTCATTTGCTTCTCCGACAGTAAAGCCAAGACGCTTATAAATGCTGATCAGTTCTTCTTTGCTGATCGTCATGCCGAGAACACTGTTCACCTTTTCAGCCGATACATGAACGTTGTTCGCTTCGATTGTGAGATGGTCTTCTTCAACAGTTCCGGCAAGCACTTCACCGCCGGCATACAGGTGGATCAGCTGTGCCGCGCGTTCTGCCGCAAGACGCACACGCGCAGGATCAATGCCTTTTTCGAATCTTGCACTCGATTCACTTCTCAAACCAAGATCTTTTGAAGCCTTGCGAACCGTCTGCCCGTTGAAGAACGCAGCTTCAAGCAAAATCGTAGTTGTGTCTTCCCGGACTTCTGATTCTGCTCCTCCCATAACACCAGCAACGGCTTGTGCTTTCGACCCGTTTGTAATGACAAGGTGATCTGCAGACAGTTTTCGTTCTTGATCGTCAAGTGTTAAGATTGTTTCATTTTCAACAGCTTTTCTGACTACGACTTCCTTAGAGCCGAATCTGTCATAATCAAACGCGTGGAGCGGCTGTCCATACTCCAATAAAACAAAGTTTGTAATATCCACGACGTTGTTGTGCGGGCGAATGCCTGCGTTCATCAGTTTCGTCTGCATCCAAAGCGGTGACGGAGCAATTTTTACGTTTTTAATGATTTTTGCCGCATACAGCGGATTTGCTTCCCGGTCTTCAACTTTGACAGAAATGTAGTCTGACGCTTGTTCTGAAGCGACTGGGTAATCCGTTTGCGGAAGCTTTACCTCTGTGTCTAAAATCGCTGCGACCTCATAAGCAACACCAAGCATGTTCATCGCATCGGCGCGGTTCGGTGTTAAACCGAGCTCTAAGACAGCATCGTCAAGCTGTAAAGCAGCTAACGCATCACTTCCTGCTTCAACCTCATTTGGGAAAACGAAAATGCCTTCCGCATATTCCTTCGCCACAAGCTTGCTCTCAATACCGAGCTCTTGTAAAGAACAAATCATGCCGTTTGATTCTTCACCGCGAAGCTTGGCTTTTTTGATTTTGAAATTGCCCGGCAGCACCGCTCCGACTGTAGCGACTGCAACTTTTTGCCCTTTATCCACGTTTGGCGCGCCGCAAATGATTTGTACGGGTGCCTCAGCTCCGATATCTACAAGGCACTTATTCAGCTTATCGGCGTTTGGATGCTGTTCGCGCTCCAGCACATGGCCGATGACAACGCCTTTAATGCCTTCTCCTTTATACTCAATTCCTTCAACTTCAATACCGGCTCTTGTTATTTTCTCAGCAAGAACAGCCGGATCCATGCCTTTTAAATCAACATAATCCTCTAACCATTTATAAGAAACAAACATTCTAGCATCCTCCTCTTACGCCTGTTTAAACTGCGAAATAAATCTGACATCGTTTGTGTAGAAGTGGCGGATATCATCGATGCCGTATTTCAGCATCGCGATGCGCTCAACACCCATTCCAAACGCAAAGCCCTGATATTCCTTCGGATCAAAGCCGGCCATTTCCAGCACATTCGGGTGAACCATGCCGGCGCCGAGGATTTCAATCCAGCCTGTTCCTTTACATACAGAGCAGCCGTTTCCTCCGCACTTAAAGCACGTTACGTCTACTTCCACTGAAGGCTCGGTAAACGGGAAGAAGCTTGGGCGAAGTCTGATTTCACGGTCTTGCCCGAACATTTTTTTCGCAACCAGTTCAAGGGTTCCTTTTAAATCACTCATGCTGATGTTTTTATCAACAACAAGCCCTTCAATCTGCATAAATTGGTGAGAGTGCGTCGCGTCATCATTATCGCGGCGGTATACTTTTCCAGGGCAAATGATTTTAACAGGCCCTTTGCCTTTGTGCTTTTCCATCGTCCGCGTCTGAACAGGAGAGGTTTGCGTTCTCATCAGCATTTCCTCTGTGATGTAAAAGCTGTCCTGCATATCGCGGGCAGGGTGTTCTTTCGGCAGATTAAGCGCTTCGAAGTTGTAGTAGTCCGTCTCGACCTCAGGGCCTTCTTCAACCGTATAACCCATGCCGATAAATAGATCTTCAATTTCTTCAATGACAACAGTGAGCGGATGGCGTCCGCCGATTGCGACAGGATTACCCGGGAGTGTGACGTCAATTGTCTGTCCCGCAAGCTTCTGTTTCATTTCTTCTTCCTCAAGCTTTTCGTTTTTAGCTGCAATCGCATTGGCGATTCGTTCTCTTACCTCATTGGCAAGAGCGCCCATTTTCGGACGCTCCTCCGCAGAAAGCTTGCCCATTCCGCGCAGCACTTCTGTGATCGGCCCTTTTTTTCCGAGATATTGAACCCGAATATCATTGACAACCTTCAATGAGCTTGCCGCTTCTACTTGATCTAAAGCTTCTTGTTCCAGCTGTTTTAGCTTTTCTTCCATTTTGCATCCTCCTTTTATGTAAACAAACCGTTATATGTCTTTGGAAAACAAAAAAACCCGCCCCTTATAGGACAAGGGACGAGTTGTGGCCGCGGTACCACCCTTATTTCAGACAGACTGATGCTGTCGTCAGCTTCATTGACATAACGGAATCAGATTCCGGTTCACCTTTACGCGCAAGGTGCGCGGTCCCGGTGACAACTCGAGAGGTGAAACCAATTTCCGGCTGCTTTAAAAATGCTCTCAGTCTGCGGCATTTTCTCCCTGGAAGGCAGTTGATCAGAAATCGAGATCCTCTGTCACGGTTTTTCAAATATTATGTTCTATTATAGTGAAATACTCTGCTCGGCGCAACACTATCCTCGCAAGTGGTACATCAGGATAGCCGCCGCAATTGCAACGTTCAGTGATTCAGCCTGCCCGTACAGCGGGACGTACAGGTTCAAATCTGTTTTTTCCAGCAATCCGGCATCCACTCCTGCCCCTTCATTGCCGACGATTAAAGCAAATGAACCCGATGGTGAAATGTCCTGGTAAGGCGCCCCGTTTTGCAGTGCTGTGCCGTACACTTTTACGCCCTCTGCTTTTAATTCATCCACGTATGATTGTAAATTTCTTCTCACAACAGGAATGTGAAAATGGGAGCCTTGCGCGGATCGCAGCGTTTTTCCGTTAAACGCATCCGCCGTGCCGTCACCGAGCACAACCGCATCCAAACCGGCTGCGTCCGCCGTGCGAATCATCGTGCCGAGATTCCCCGGATCTTGAACAGCGTCAATCAGCAGCACACGTTTAGGCGGCGCGAGATGTTCTTCCGGCATATGGCAAACAGCGGCGATCCGCTGCGGTGTTTCCGTTTCTGTAACAGCTGAAAACGCGTCTTCGCTCAGCACGTAGCACTGGATGCCCATATCAAGATTCGGCGGGATGTCCGCTTCATCCTTGACAAGAATTTCTTTCACCGCGCCCGGGCTCTTCAAGGCTTCTTCAACAAGATGTTCTCCTTCAATCAAATAGGTATTCGTTTTTGTTCGTTCTTTTTTTGTGTGAAGTTTTTTCCAATCCTTCACTTTTTGGTTTTTTGCCGATTCTATTTGTTTCACTGTCTGTGTGGCTCTCCTTTTTTTAACATGATGTTATTATATCGCAAGAACAGCACATAATAAACCGGGTGCAGGGTTAGAATATACGTATTACATTTTAGAAAAAAAGGAGCGCTTCATATGGATCTTAATTTACGTCATGCCGTCATTGCCAATGTAACCGGCAATGATCAGGAGCAGCTTGAGCACACAATTGTGGACGCGATTCAAAGCGGTGAAGAAAAAATGCTTCCGGGACTCGGCGTTTTGTTTGAAGTCATTTGGCAGCACGCATCTGAGAGTGAGAAACAAGAAATGTTAAAGACGCTGGAAGGCGGATTAAAACCTGCCCAATAGCACATCAAAACCGGGTGACAGCGCCCGGTTTTTTTCTTATATAATAAAAACATGAGGGGGATCGCCGCATGTTTTTACAACCGCTGTTAGCGAAAAAAATCATTGCCGAAGTGAAAAAAATGTACGAACGTGAAGTCATTATTGTCAGCACAGACGGCCTCATTATCGCAAGCACAAATGATGAGCGAGTCGGGCTATTTCATGAAGGAGCGCTTATCTGCGCGAAAGAGAAACGCAATGTGATCATTACAAAAGAAGATGAAAAGAGGCTCAAAGGGGTAAAGGCGGGGTTAAACCTCCCCGTATTTTCTGAGCGTGATGTCATCGCCGTGTTCGGACTGACGGGAGAACCTGCTGAGATTCAGCCGTACGGGGAGCTGCTCAGGAAAATGACAGAGCTGTTTATTAAAGAATCGTGGCATTTGGAGCAGACCCAGTGGCGCGAGAGAATGCTGGAATCCTTTATGATCGACTGGCTGCAATTAAAAGAATGGTCTCCGGGTTTTCTCGAAAAAGCGCAGCTTCTTGGCGTTGACCTTACCTCCCTCCGCCAGATGATCCTCATTCAAGGGCACGAATGGTCACCCGGCGATATTGATCAAATGACACGCGCCTGGAAATCAGTGTTTCCATCCGATCTATTCATCAGATGGGGAAATGAACGTATTCTGATTAATCACGAAGTGCCGAAACATGAACAAAAGGAGCAGCTTTTGCGGCAAATTCAGCTTATTTGTTCATTGGCTGAACGCCTCGGAAACAGCCGCGCAGCTGCCGGCGTTGGGAGGGCTGTCAGCGGCTCCGGCCTGCCGCAGTCATACGAACAGGCAGAAAAAGCGCTGGCCGTCAGCCTCAAACGCAAAACCGCCGTATGCGAGGAAGACCTGAAGCTTGACATGTGCCTGACTGAGATCAGCCCGGGTACACGACATGAATTTCCGCAAAGAGTGTTTCAGGAAGCGCTCCGAAACGAAGAGCTTATGAATACGATACGAACTCTCTTCCATTACGATTTGTCCCTGAAAAAAACAGCTGAAGAGATGCATATTCATATCAATACGCTCCGCTATCGCCTGTCAAAGGCTGAACAGCTGACAGGTTTAAGTTTTCAGCGTACAGAGGACATCGTCACGATGTATGTCGCACTTTACTTTTTAGATCAAGATACAAAATAGAGAGAGTTTCAGTTTCATATTTTGTATGTTTCTCCATAGAAAGCTTCTCTTTTTTTCTTTTACAATAGATTGAAAGCGTTTTTTGACAGGGGGATGGGTGAACATGATCACCAAAGACGTAAAAGAACAGCTGATCCAAATCGTCGGACCGGAAAACTATGATGACTCGAAAGCCGGCCGTCTCGTGTATTCATATGACGCGACACCGCAATTTCAGTCTATGCCGGATGCAGTGATTGCGCCGAGAGATACACATGAAGTATCACGTATTTTAAACATTTGCAGTGAGCACCGTGTACCGATTGTTCCGAGAGGATCGGGGACAAACCTGTGCGGGGGCACGTGCCCTACTGAAGGCGGGCTTGTTCTTCTCTTTAAGCATATGAATCAGATTCTTGAGATTGATGAAGAAAATTTGACGGCCACAGTCCAGCCTGGCGTTATTACCTTGGATATAATCCGTGCGGTTGAAAGCAAGGGGTTGTTCTATCCGCCTGATCCGAGTTCTATGAAAATATCAACCATCGGAGGAAACATCAACGAAAATTCCGGCGGTCTCCGCGGCTTAAAATACGGCGTCACCCGTGACTACGTCATCGGGCTGGAGGTTGTTTTGGCAAACGGAGATATGATCCGCACTGGTGGAAAACTTGCAAAGGATGTAGCCGGGTATGATCTCACGCGCCTTTTTGTCGGCTCAGAAGGGACACTCGGCATTGTGACAGAAGCGATTCTCAAACTCGTGCCAAAGCCAGAAACAAAGAAGACGCTGCTCGCCCTTTATGAAAATATTGATGCCGCTGCTCAAACAGTGTCAGCCATTATTGCCGAAAAAATTATACCGGCTACGCTTGAATTTCTCGATCAGCCTACCCTTTTGGTGATTGAGGATTATGCCAAGATCGGCCTTCCGACAAATGCGAAAGCGGTTCTTCTGATCGAACAGGACGGGACAGCTGAGACCGTGGCTCGTGACATGGAAAAAATTGAGGCAATTTGCAAAAAAGGCGCTGCCGTCTCCGTTCAAACTGCGCAAACAGATGAGGAAGCATTCGCCCTTACTGAAGCCCGGCGTTCAGCGCTTTCTGCACTTGCCCGTTTAAAGCCGACCACCATTTTGGAGGATGCGACTGTACCGCGGTCAGAAATCGCGAATATGGTAAAAGCCATTAATGACATTGCCGCAAAATACGATATTTCGATCTGCACCTTTGGCCATGCCGGGGATGGAAACCTTCACCCGACATGCACGACAGATATAAGAAATAAGGATGAAATGGAGCGAGTCGAACAGGCTTTTGCCGAGATTTTTGAAAAAGCGATTGAGCTTGGCGGCACGATTACCGGGGAGCACGGAGTCGGGGTCATGAAAGCGCCTTACTTGGAAATGAAGCTGAAAAAAGAAGGCATCGCCGCGATGAAAGCAATGAAAGCGGCATTTGATCCCAAAAATATCTTAAACCCGGGCAAAGTGTTTGCGAAAGATGCCAGAAAACGTGTGGTGACGGAAAGATGACAACAGAAAAAGAAATGAAACAGATCCAACATGAGTTTAAAAAGCGTATGGATGAAAGCGAGCTTTTGAATTGTATGCGCTGCGGTTTCTGTCTGCCTTCTTGTCCGACCTATATCGAATCCGGTTTTCAGGAATCTCATTCGCCGCGCGGGCGAATCGCCTTAATGAAAGCAGTCACCGACGGTGTGATTGAACCGGATGAAGATGTCGAGCGTTCACTGTCTCTTTGCCTCGGCTGCCGCGCGTGTGAACCGGTATGCCCATCAGGCGTTAAATACGGACAGCTGCTGGAGGAAGCAAGAGATATTATCCACCAAAATAAAAAGCACTCGTTCAGCGCGCGTGTTATGAGAAAAGCGGCTTTTCAGGAGCTCTTTCCGTATCAAAACCGAATGCGTTCGGCTGTGAGTCTCATTGGTTTGTACCAGCGGTCAGGGCTGCAGACGGCTGTGCGAAAAACCGGCATGCTCCGCATTCTGCCTGAGCATTTGCGCACAATGGAAGCCGTTCTTCCGGATGTGCCTAAACGTGAAGAAATGAAGCATCGGCCGCGTTTATTGCCGGCGGTCGGCCCAGCTAAAAAAAGGGTTGCCTTTTTTTCAGGCTGTTTAATGGATACGATGTTTTTGCCGACAAACAATGCTACGCTGAAACTGCTGCAGCTGGCAGGCTGTGAAATTGTCATTCCGCCTGAGCAGGCATGCTGCGGCGCACTGCATGGACACAGCGGCGAAAAAAATACGGGAAAAGAGCTTGCGAAACAAAACATCGCCGCGTTTGAAGCGCTAGACGCAGATGCTGTCATTACAAACGCGGGCGGATGCGGAGCCTTTCTCACTGAATACGGCCATTTGCTGAAGGATGATCCCGAGTGGTCGGAGCGGGCTGTTTCATTTGTGCAGAAGCTAAAAGATTTTTCATCCGTTTTGATTGAGCTTGATTTTCACCAAAAAGACTTGCAGCTTGAAACACCTAAGCTGATTACCTATCAAGATTCATGCCACTTGAGAAATGTAATGCATACATCTTCGGAGCCCCGAAAGCTTCTTCAAAGCATCAAGGGAGCTGAATTCAGAGAAATGGATAAAGCGGACAGCTGCTGCGGATCAGCGGGAATTTACAATATTGTTGAAGCAGACATGTCAATGAAAATACTGGACAGTAAAATGGCTGCTGTCAAAGCAACTGAAGCAGCGGTCATTGTAACCGCCAATCCAGGATGTCTTTTGCAGATGAAGCTCGGCATTGAACGAGAAGGATTAAACGGCAGGGTGCGAGCTGTTCACCTTGCTGACTTACTATTAGAAGCCGCTGGATCGCTAACATCATAAGAAAGCCCAAAACAATTTCTGTTTTGGGCTTTGTGCTTTATTCCATCGGACTGCAAATTTCAATATAATGTCCATCAGGATCGGCGATATAAGCGACCGTCTGTCCCCATGGCTTCACTTTAGGCTCCCCGATAATGGTTATGCCGTGTTCTCTTACTTTTTTGATGACCGCTTCTACACTATCAGTGACAAACCCGATTTCAAATGTTTGTGAAGAAACGGGTGTTTCCGGTATATCTAACGGCGTCATTTCCTTGACACTTTCTCGTGTATTGAGCGCCAAAATGGTGGAGCCGGTATCAAACTCTACATATGTGCCGTGTTCCGCGCGGATCGGCAGCCCCAAAATATGCTGATAAAAATGAATCGAGCGCTGGCTGTCCGATACATACAGGATGATATACTTCATTGATAAATTCATTTCTTTTCCTCCTTAAGGTTTCCATTTTTCCTTTTATCCCGGTATAGAGGCTTCCATTCTTAAGCTGGGATCTCTCCACATCTGCGCCCATTTTTTCACTGCCGCCACGATAATGATGAATCCTAACAGAAGCATGATGATAGATAAAACACCATTCAGGACACTGTAACCCGCAGCGTCTGGATTGAGATACACATAGCGCACCATCCAATAGCCCGCGTAATTCACAGTCACATATAAATAGGCGAGCGGAATGAGGCAGGTGAGGATGTAACGGCGTTTGTCGGCGATTTTCAGCACAATGGTTGCTCCGATAATCAGACCCACTGAAGCCATCAGCTGATTAGAAACACCAAACAGCGCCCAAATGGATCCGATATCACCTGAGTAAAGCAAATAGCCCCACATAAAGCAGGCAAGCGCACTGGCAAATACAGATCCGGGAATCCAGTCCGTTTTCTTCAGCGGCTTATACGCCTCTCCGAAAAAGTCCTGAATCAAATAGCGTGCCACACGCGTGCCGGCGTCGATCGCCGTTAAAATAAACACCGCTTCAAACATAATGACAAACTGGAAAAAGTATGAGGCCAGATGGCTGAAAAACGGAATTCCGGTAAAAATATAAGTCATTCCTACCGCAAGCGTGACGGCTCCCCCTGTTCTGCCTTCTAAGTTCAAACCGATTTCCCTGCTCAGTTCAGGCAAATGCACTACATCCATGCCGAGCGTACGGAAAACCTCAGGTGTGCTGTTGATCGCAAAGTAATCTGCAGGCTGCAAAGCAGTCGCCGCAATCAGCGCCATAATGCCGACAAGGCACTCAACAAGCATTGCACCGAAAGCAACCGGCTTCATATCACTCCATTTATTAAGCATTTTCGGCGTGGTGCCGGAACCGACAAAGGCATGGAACCCCGAGATCGCGCCGCAGGCTATCGTAATCGAGATGAATGGCCAGACAGGACCCGCAAGCACAGGCCCGCCGCCTTTTACAAACTCCGTAAAAGCCGGAAATGGAATGGACGGATTCACGACAAACACACCCGCAATTAAAGCGATAAACACACCGATTTTCATAAAACTGCTTAAATAATCGCGCGGTGCGAGAAGCAGCCAGACCGGCAGTGCCGCTGCAAAAAAAGCGTAAATTGGCAACGCGATTGCAAGCGTTTTCGTATCAAGGGTTAACAGATCACCAAATGCGGTAGTCTGCACCCAAGGGCCGATAAACACTCCGGCCATTAAAAATAGAAAACCGATAGAAGACGCCAGCTTTAAATTCCCTGTTTTCTTATAAAACAAGCCGACGCCCATCGCAATCGGAATCGTAATCCCTACAGCAAATGTCCCCCACGGATTCCGTTCAAGCGCGTGCAGCACAACCATCGACAGGCCCGCCATCGTAATGGTAATAATAAACAGCATGGACAGTCCCGTACAAAAGCCGGCAACAGGACCGAGCTCATCCTTCGCCACTTCCGACAGCGACTTTCCGTTTTGACGCATTGACGCGAACAGCACAACAATATCATGGACAGCTCCCCCTATCACCGCCCCGATTAACAGCCATAATAGTCCCGGCAAATAACCGAACTGCGCCGCGAGAATCGGTCCGACCAGCGGCCCGGCCGCCGCAATAGCCGCGAAATGATGACCGAATGAGACCCATTTATTCGTAGGCACATAGTCTTTTCCATCCTCAAGCGCATGTGCAGGCGTTGGCTTTTCATCATTCACTTTGAGAACCTTCACCATCATAAATGTTCCGTATAAACGGTAGGCGATAGCCAATATACACATTGACGCTATCACAATTGTAACCGCATTCATTTCTCCCCAACCCCTTTGCCGTTTTTCATAAATATATCATAATTTCAGAGCAAAAAGCGGTCATTTTTTCCTATTCAAAAAAGCCGGCTGGAATGGGCCGGCTTGAGGCAGTTAGTTTAGTTCAATGTCTCCAGAGGTGGTACGAACTTTTAAACGGTTAGAGGTCCCGCTATCACCTACATAACCTACAATACGGTGCTCTGATTTTTCTTTATACAGGATGTGATCGAGATTGGCCGCGGCATCACCTGAGTCAGCCTGAAAATCCACCGCCAAAGATGCAGGTTCTTTCTGATACTCTACTGACACACTTCCGCTCGTAGTGACGATGTCGATCTCTTCGTTCTGATGATCCTGAAGAAGATCAATATCCCCGGAAGTTGTCTTATAGTTCACCTTTTCAGCTGTTGTGTGGCTGCTTTTTATTGATCCGCTTGTTGTCTTTACCTCACCTTGGCCGAATGAATTTTGATCAGCTTGAACATCTCCGCTCGTTGTTTTTAGCATCAGCTCGTTTTCGATGCGTGTATGCTTCAGCTCAATATTTCCTGATGTAGAGTCAGCAGCTGATTGATCCGTTTGCGCATTTTCTATCAGAATATCGCCAGAGGTTGTCGTTACGGTTATCTCATCATACTTCTTTTTCGGAATCGTGATTGTGATTTTCATATCCTTTTCGCTGCCCCACGGTATAAAAGAGATGATATTCTCGCGTGCGATTTGATTGATTGTTAATGATTTTCCATTTTGGGTCACATCGAACAGCTTTTTGCTTTTATCACTGACTTGTCCTTCAGCAGCTACCTGAATATCATCCGTTTGCCCGCTTTTGACCTCTGCATTCATCGAACTCGTTGCTACCTCAATTTTTTTAATATCTGCAGGATCATAAGTTTCGGCAGCTTTCACCTCTTCTTTTGTAAAATCCGAGGCAGCTGCAGAAATGACAGCTCCGATTACCCCGACTGCAAATACTGCGATCAATCCTATTATGATTTTTTTCATGTCTGCGCCCCCGTCACCAGCTTTAAGTTGTATCTGATATATCGTAAACTCACGCTATACAGCAGCTTTCCTATATGCCACAGCCCTATACAAGATAGCAGTCCCAGACTGCCAAACATGAGTGATAAAAAGAACTCCAGCATCATGTGCGTATTCATTTGAAACATCACCATGCCGACAAACATAATTGGTGATACAGAGAGTGCAAGCGCTGCCCCGCAGAAACCTACGTACACTCCAAAAATGCCAATAGCTGGTCCCAGCACAAAAATCAAATTCAAGATGCTTATCGCTGCTGCTGAACATGCCATCTGGAAGAGGTTCTTCTTAGGCCGCTGCACTGCTGGAGCAGTTTCCGTCACATCTGGCACCAATTCCTTTGCAATTTGTTTTGGGGAGCCGAGTTCCCTGATAATGTTCGCTTCCGGCCTGCCTTCTTTCATCCCTTCGGTAATATGTTCCTCAAAATCAAATAAGATCTCATTCCGCTCTTCTTCAGAAAGCGGCTCTAACGCTTTACTTAACTCCTGTAAAAACTGTTCTTGATTCATCGTTCTCCTCCCCTTGCCGCATCAATGATTTGATTGACAGATGCTGTGAATTGATCCCATTCTGCCAGCAGCAGTTTCATTCGCATGAAACCAAGCTTTGACATCGTGTAATATTTTCTGGCAGGCCCTTCGGAAGACGGCGCCATATATGTTTCTAAATACTCCTCTTTCGTCAGTCTTCTTAGAAGAGGATATAAGGTGCCTTCAGCAATAGCCATATACCGGGAAATGTTTTGAGACAGCTCATATCCGTATTGGTCTTTTTCAGCAATACATACAAGCACACATAACTCTAATGCTCCCTTTTTAAATTGAGCATTCATGATCAAATCCTCCCTGCGGCCCGTAAATTTTGTTTATATTTTCCACCATCCCTCACATGGTAACATCCACTACTGAACATTACAAGGTACTGAATCATATTTACTAAGAATAAATAAAAAACCGGAGACAGATCTCCGGCTCATGTTGCTATTATGATTGTTTTTGCAGACGGATCACATTCCATGAAAGCGGCGTGAAATGTGCGGTTAAGCCGTTTTCGCTGACAGACGATGTTCCGTCGGAATGCGGGACGACATTTTTTCTGTTATGCTGGTTTGTCGCTTTAATATCCTGATGCTCAAGTACGATATGCTCTGCGATTTGATACGATTCAAAGCCTCTGAGCGAAATCTCCGTCTCCATCTGATCCTCAGCTTTGTTTACCGCAAAAATGGTGAGTGTTTCTTCCTCTTCAGCATATACGACAGCGGCGTCAACATACGGCACATCAGTAAAATCAGAGCAGTCATACTTCGGTGAAGAAATAAGCGGTTGCAGCGACTCTCCTCGGCCGTAGACAGAAGCATGCATGTACGGATAGAAAATCGGCTGTCTCCATGCTTCTCCGCCTTTTTCCGTCATGATTGGCGCGATGACATTTACAAGCTGTGCAAGACACGCGATTTTCACACGGTCTGCGTGCTGCAGCATCGTAATGAGCAGAGAGCCGACCAATAAGGCATCCTCAAAGTTATAAATATCTTCTAAAATAGGCCGCGCAGTAATCCACGGTTCTACTTTTTTATCAGCTTCATTTGAGTGATACCAAACGTTCCATTCGTCCAGAGAGAGATTGATTGTTTTCTTGCTGCGTGTTTTTGCTTTTACATAGTCACAGGTTGCAGCAACAGATTTAATAAAATGATCGAGATCCATGGAACGGGCCAAGTAGTTTGGCAGATTGTTATCCCGGTTTCCGTAATACGTATGGAGAGAAATATAGTCGACATGCTCGTACGTATGCTCCAGCACCTTTGCTTCCCAATCGATAAACGTCGGCATGCCGCTGTTTGAGCTGCCGCAGGCAACAAGTTCAATTGATGGGTCAACCCATTTCATGACCTTTGCCGTCTCCGCGGCAAGCCGTCCGTATTCGTCAGCTGTTTTGTGGCCGATCTGCCACGGGCCATCCATTTCGTTACCCAGGCACCACGTTTTGATGCCGTACGGTTGCTCATAGCCATGCGATCTTCTCAAATCACTCCAGTAAGAGCCTTTCGGATGGTTGCAGTATTCTACAAGATTGCGGGCAGCATCTATCCCTCTCGTGCCCAGGTTAACAGCCATATTGACTTCTGTGTTCACCTTTTTTGCCCAAGTTAAAAATTCATTCGTTCCCACTTCATTGGTTTCTGTCGTTTGCCACGCCAAGTCAAGGCGTCTCGGGCGGTTCTCGACAGGTCCGACGCCGTCCTCCCAATTATACCCTGATAAAAAGTTTCCGCCCGGATAGCGGATGATCGGAACCTGCAATTCCTTGATTAACGCCTGAACATCCTTGCGAAACCCGTTTTCATCAGCCTGAGGATGATCAGGTTCATATATGCCTTCGTATACAGCACGCCCCATGTGCTCGATGAACGACCCGTAAATCCGTTTGTCGACTTCACCAATTTTATATTCTTTGTCCACAATCACTCTCGCTTTTTTCATTACACGTTTCCTCCTTCATTATCCTTTGACTCCGCCTACTGTCAGGCCGGAGATAAAGTATTTTTGGAAAAACAAGAAAATGATAATCACCGGCAAAATGGCAAATACTGAGCCGGATATGAGCATGTCATAGTTGTTTCCGTAAGGGCTAAGCAAGCTGGACAGCCCGATTGGAAGCGTAAACATTTCTTTCGACCGAAGCACAATCAAGGGCCATAAGAAGTTGTTCCAGCTGTTTAAAGACTGGAGAATAATCATCGCTCCGAATGCCGGTTTCATCAGAGGCGCCATAATCCTGAAAAAAATGCCGAATTCCGTACATCCGTCCATCCTTGCTGAATCCAGCAGATCTTTCGGAAGGCCGAGTGCATATTGCCGGAAAAAGAAAACAGCTACCGGTGAAACGATAAACGGCAAAATGACACCCGTATACGAATCGATCAAATGCAGTCCGACTGTTAGCTTAAACAACGGGAGCATCATCACTTCCAGCGGAACCATCATAATAATCAGCACAAGAACAAAAATGATATTTCTGCCTTTAAATTCATAAACCGCTAGCCCGTATCCGATCATCGACGAGAAAAACAGGGTAAGCACTGTCGTTAATAGACCGAGCACAAGACTGTTAAAAAACCATTTAAAATAAATGCTGCCGCCGTTAAACAAAAATGTATAGTTATCAAGACTCATCACTTTTGGATCGATGTCAACATTCAGCCCCACCCGCAAAAGCTCAGATGACGGCTTTAATGATCCTAAAAGCAGACAGAAAATCGGGAAAATATACAACAGGCTCAGCATGATAAAAAATAAAGTAAGCGCGATTCTGTACACCCGAAACTGAGGACTGTGCTGCAACATTTACCCCTCCCCCTTAAACGAGCCTGACAGTTTTAATGAAATCAGACTGACAACAAGTATGACAATCAAAAGGACAATGCCGATGGCCGCCCCGTATCCCATTTCATTGTAAGCAAGGCCCTGCTGATACAAATATCCGACAAGCGTCAGGCCGATATTACCCGGGGAATTATTTTGCCAAAGGACGTAGCTTTCCTCAAACATCCTGAACCCGCCAATGATGCTGATGGTTAAAACATAGACGGATACAGGCTTCAGAAACGGCAGCGTAATGTGCATAAATTTTTTCATCGTATTTGCTCCGTCAATATCAGCGGCTTCGTACAGCTCTTTCGGCACATTTTGCAGTCCGGCCAAAAAGTAAAGGATGTTAATTCCCATCCATCTCCACGAAGCAAGCAGCACCATCAAAAACATGCCGGTATGTTCATTGTTCATCCAGTTCTGCGGTGAAAAGCCGAGTTTCAATAAAATCGAATTGGCTAAAGATGTTTCCATCTCTCCAAAAATCAGCCGGAAAATGATTCCAGCCACAATGGTAGAAGTCAGTGCAGGTATAAATAACGCTGATTTGAAAATGTTTCTGAATTTGACCAGTTTCGAATTCAAGAATATGGCTAACAGCAATGGAACTGGAATCAGCACAATCAGCGTCCAAAACGTATATTCCAGCGTATTAAAAAGGGCGGTATAAAACGTCGGGTTGTTAAGAGCGGTGTAATTGGACAATCCGACAAACGTCACCTCTCCAGGCAATATTCTTTGAAAGCTCATGATGAAGACACTAATGATGGGGTATAGAAAAAAAACAAGAAAGGATAAAACAAATGGCGCTGTAAAGAGATAAGGCGCCGCTTTTTTCGAATAAAAAATACCTCGCCAGCCTGATTCTTTCGCAGCCGAAGGAACGGGATGAGCCGTTCCCGTTTTCACAGGTTTCATGAGAACCTCCCCGCTTTCACTTTTTGAATGGGATTCTATTTCTGTTTCAGTTCACCTGCCGCTCTGTCCAAGGCTTGTTTTGGCGTCTTTTGCTGAGATTTGAGCGCGTCGAATAATACGCTTCTGTTGACAAGGTCTGAAGCCTTGGCAAAATCCTCATGTAAATAAATCGGATTGATTTCATCCTTGATATCGAGCAGCACAGAAAAAATGCCTGTTCCGTTTTGGAAGTAATCCGTGTATTTGTTTTTCTCTTTCAATTCCTTGGAGCTCCAGACATCCCAGCGAAGCGGATCGAACCCGAGCACACTCCAAAGCTTTTTGTTTCCTTCTTCAGAACCCTTCGCAAAGGCGAGAAACTCTTTCGCTAATTCGACATGTTTGGCCTGCTTTGGCACAACGGTGGCTGTGCCGCCCAAACCTGCTGAACGGTCGCCTCCTTCTTTCCATGCCGGAAGCGGCCGAATGGCAATCTTCCCTTTCAGATCAGGCATATAATCTATGAATCTTCCCATATACCAAATCGGCATCAGAACAGAAGCCGCTCCGCCTTGGTTCATAAAACCGTAATATTCTTCACTGTGATGCCCGCCGCCTGGTGCAGCGATCATGGTTTTATCATTAATCAGGTCTTTTAAATACTGAAGCGTTTTTACGTTGGTGTCATTATTCAAGATCAGCTTTCCGTTTTTATCAAAATACCCTGAGTTTTGCTGTGAAATCATTGATAAAAATGTTGCTGAATCATTTGTTTCCACCGTTCCCATTGGCTTTCCGGTCGCTTTGCGCACTTTCTGTCCGGCTTTGCGGTAATCATCCCATGTGTTAATATCAACCGGGTTGATGCCGGCTTTTTTCATAATATCCATGTTATAGAACATAACTGTCGTTCCTACATGAGTATCCAGTCCGTATAGCTTGCCGTTTTTGCTGTACAGCGTAAGACGCGCCTCTACGAATTTATCCCGGTCCTTTTCAATAAGCGGGGACAAATCGGCAAGCGGTACATCGGTGCCCTTCAGAAAGTTTGAAAACCGGGCCAATTCTACATCTGCAATGTCAGGCACACCTTCCCCGGCGATTAAGGAAATCGACAGATTATCGTGCATTTGGCCATACGGATAGACGACCGTATTCAGTTTAATTTGACGGTCAGGATATTTCTTGTTCCACTCTTTCACCATTTCCACATAAAACTGCTCATGAAGTCCGTTAAATGTCCAAAAAGTCAGCTCCGTTTCACCCGGTTTACCGGATGACCGTTCCACTGAACACCCAGCGATAAATAATGTCAAAACCATCATGAGCGCAAGAAAACAGACAGTCATCTTTTTCATCTATGTTACCCCTTCCATTCGAGGTGCGGGCTATTCATAAAGACCATGATTGACAAGCGTTTTGTTTTCATTGATGAGTCTTAATCCGGTGCAGCGGTCTCTTAAAGTGTGTGCGTGTCTGAAGGCATTTTTGACGGAATCCTGCCCGACACCGATTTCATCAAAATACGCAGGACCTCCGGCAGATTTCAACCAGCCGGCCAGCTTTTTTCCTTCCGGCAGCGTTTCATAAGCCGATTGAATGACTTCCCGCTGACGCGGAGAAAACTCGTTCAGCCCTACAGCCTGGATGAGCTTTCTGTACGTGTCAGTCAATAAAACAGCCGCACAGCCTACTTTTGCCCCATGGAGAATCTGAGGCCGTTTTTTCTCCATTAATTCCATCTCAATCCAATGGGAAATATGATGCTCCCCTCCTGAAGCAGGACGGGAATGATCCAAAGCCAGCATGACAAGTCCTGATACAATCAAGGACTCCATCAGGACCCGGATGCCGGTTTCCGTTTTCATCGCAATGTCTTCAGCGTGTTCGATACAGGCATCAAGTGCTAATTGTACGAGCTTTGCGCCTGTTGGTGAATATGGCTCACCAGCGAGCTGATGAGAAATGTTCCAATCAGCCAGAGACGTCATTTTGCCTAGCATATCCCCAAATCCAGCCGCCACCATAGGCTGCGGCGCCGATTTTAAGATGTCAAGATCAGCGAACAGCGCGGACGGGGCCTTCGTTTGGATGGTGGTTTTCGTACCGTATAAAATAATGGGCGCACCGGCTGATGTAAATCCGTCAACGGATGGGGCGGTCGGATAAGAAATAAACGGCAGACCCCTCTGGAAGGCGGCAAAACGCACGATATCATGGATAGTCCCCGAACCGACTGCGATCATGATATCTGTTGATTTTTTCGTATGGACCAGCACATGAATGAGTGACCGTTCATCTGCCGCCACATCTCCCGCTTCATTTTCCGGAATGATCAGACACTCCGCCTGAAACCCTTCCTTTATCAAGCGGTCTTCTAACTCGATCCCCGCTATACGGTGCGTATTCCGATCACAGACAAGGACGATACGCTGATCATTCTTTCTTTTTACATAATCCAACAACCGATCGGCTGCATGTTTTTCTAGAACAATTTCTTCTACTTCTACAGGAAATGTCATCTCCCCTGCGTGTTCAAAAGCACGCTGAACGTCAGCTGCGATATGATTCATAACAGAATCCCCTCCTCAGCCAGTTTGGTTACATCCTTAATGGACTCCAGTACATAATCCGGCGTATACAAACGCTGTTCTCCCTGTTTCGCTGAACCGGTCAGCACTAAAGCGCTCTTCATGCCATACAGCTTTCCCATTGCGATATCAGATTCAATGCTGTCCCCTATAATCATACATTCATGTGCAGAAAGCCCCAGCGCAGTACAGGCAGCCTCCGCCATCAGCCACGACGGCTTTCCGACGACAAGCTCCGTCTTCGCCTGAGCAGAAGCTTCTATCGCCCCAATCATTCCGGCGACGTCGATGGCATTCCCGTCCTCATTAGGAAAATAGCGGTCTTTGTTCGTGGCAATTATACGAGCGCCTGCGGCGGCCGCTTTAAAGGCTTGATTCAAGTCTTCGTAGGTGAGTGTCTCATGAAGCGAGATGACAAGCCAATCCGCCTCCTTCGGTTCATCTGCTGTCTGGACGCCCGCCAGTCTCAGTTCGTCAATCAAGCCCTGTTCACCAAGCACCCATACCTTTGAAAAACGATAGTTCCTTTTTAAAAAGGCTGCTGTCACGCTTGATGACAGGACAATTTCGTTTACTTCTGCATCTATTCCGGCACCAAGCAGTTTTTTTCTGCACATGGCACGGGAGATATTTCCCCGGTTGCTCAAAAAGACGATTTTCTTTCCCATATTTCGAAGTGTACTGATGGCTTCTCTTGCTCCATCGATCAGTTCGTTTCCTCTGAATACGGTACCGTCCAAGTCAATCAGAAAACCAGCCGGTGATACTGCGGGATTATGACTGGCCATAATACGCATTTGCTCCGTGTTTTCGATAAAAGTGCTTTTCGTGGAGAACAGTATTGATCGGGTTGACATTCTTGTTCAGCATCATAGAGTGATACGCCATTTCCGCAACTGTTTCTAACACCACCGCGTTATGAATGGCGTTTAAGGCATCTGTGCCCCAGCAGAACGGGCCGTGGTTATTAACGAGCACGCCCGGCACCTGCTCGTATTTATGATGCTGAAAGGTCTCCGCGATCACTTTGCCTGTATTCAGTTCGTAGTCATGAATGATTTCTTCATCGTACATTTCACGTGTACACGGAATAGCACTGTCGAAATAATCGGCATGTGTCGTGCCTAAAGGCGGTATGTCTCTTCCGGCTTGCGCCCAGCTTGTCGCCCATTGAGAATGGGTATGGACAATCCCGCCGATATTTGGAAACGCGTTATACAAATAAACATGAGTGGGTGTATCAGAAGAAGGTTTGAGCGAACCTTCTACGATCTCACCATCCAAATTCAAAACAACCAAGTCATCGGCTGTCAGCTCGCTGTATTCGACTCCGCTCGGTTTAATGACGATTAACTCTTTTTCACGGTCAATACCGCTCACATTTCCCCACGTAAAGGTCACCAGCTGATGCTCTTGAAGCTTCAGGTTGGCAGCCAGCACCTCTTTTTTTAACGTTTCAAGCATGCTCATCACCCTTTATGAATTCTTTTGTGCGGCAGATGAAAATTGAAGATTTTTTATCGTTTTCAGACGCTTCATGACATGATTCTCTTTTCCGAAATATTGAACCAGCTCTTTATATTCAGCGTATAGCTTTTCATATACGGCAGCATGTTCAGCGTTTGGCGTATAGGATATATCTTTCAGTTTCCCCATGTGCGCCGCTGCCTCTGTGACGTCATCATAGCCGCCGTTTTCTTTACCGGCCGCAAGCGCGCCGAAAATGGCAGATCCTAAGGCAGGGGCTTGCGGTGAACCTGAGATTTTAATATCCATGTTTGTGACATCCGCATAAATCTGCATGACAAACGGGTTTTTCTCAGCAATACCGCCAGCTGCGTAAAGCTCTTCAATTGGCACTCCGCTTTCTCTAAATGTTTCAATAATCATCCTTGTGCCGTATGCTGTTGCTTCAACTAACGCTCGGTAAAGCTCTTCGGGTTTCGTCAGCAGCGTCATGCCAAGCAGCATCCCCGTTAGATCAGCATCAACAAGGGTTGAACGGTTTCCATTCCACCAATCCAGGGCAAGGAGACCACTCTCACCCGGTGCTTGCATGTTTGCCTTCTCGCTCAGCAGCTCGTGAATGCTGACGTTTTTTTTCTCCGCTTCCTCTTTATAGGCTTGCGGGACACACGTTTTCACGAACCATTCAAAATGATCGCCCACACAGGACTGTCCGGCTTCATACCCCGCAAATCCCGGAAGAATGCCGTTGTCCACGACCCCGCACATGCCGGGCACAATGTTTACCTCGTCTCCTAAGAGAACGTGGCATGTTGAGGTTCCCATAATCATCAGCATTTTTCCTGGTTCTGTGATACCGACAGCAGGAACAGAAACATGAGCGTCAACATTCGCAACAGCAACCGCTGTTCCCGGAAGGAGACCGGTCAGCTGTGCCATTTTTTCCGTCAGCCCGCCTGCTTTTTCCCCTACTGAGTGAATCGATCCCGCTAACTTGTCTTTTGTAATCGTTTTCATTACAGGGTGAAGTTTTTCAAAGAAATTCTCTGAAGGATATCCCGCTTTTTCACTCCAAATCGCTTTATAACCGGCTGTGCAGTTGCTTCGCTTCAGCGAGCCGCACAGCTGATACACGATCCAGTCAGCTGCTTCGATTATCCGATCAGCTGCTTTATAAATGTGCGGCGCTTCTTCGGCAATCTGCATCACCTTCGGAATCATCCATTCTGATGAAATCTTTCCTCCGTAGCGCTGTAAAAAAGCTTCTCCTTCTTCTTCGGCGATTTGATTGAGCCGATCAGCATGCTTTTGGGCGGCGTGATGCTTCCAAAGCTTCACATAGCTGTGCGGCTCCTCTTCAAATTCCGGCAGCATACATAATGGCTGTCCTTCACTGTCGACAGGCAAGATCGTACATGCCGTAAAATCAATTCCGATCCCGATGATCTCTTTTGGATCAACACCAGTCTGTTCAAGTAATGACGGAATCGTTGTTTCCAAGACTTCCAGATAATCTGCCGGATGCTGAAGCGCCCAGTCCCGCGGCAGCTTTTGACCCGTTTTGGGAAGGACGGTATCAATGACGGCGTGTGGATATTCTTTGACAGCCGCCGCCAGCTCTTCTCCAGTTTTGACGTGAACGAGCACCGCTCTTCCTGATAATGTTCCGAAATCAACACCTATTGTGTAAGCCAAGTGACATCCTCCTCTCTACTTTTGAAGCCTGTAAAGCGCCTCGTTCCATTTCAATTCATGTTTCAGCTTGTGAATCGATGTATCGCGAGAAATCAAGATACTTTCAACCCCCGCCATTTCCGCCCAATCCATCAATTGCTCCGCTGTCAATTCGTAAGACAAGCAGGTATGGTGTGCGCCGCCGGCTAAAATCCATGCCTCCGCCGCTGTTTTTAATGAAGGCTCAGGCTTCCAGAGAACGCGGGCGACAGGCAGATTCGGCATATCTTTCTCAATTTCCTGTCCTTTTACCTCATTGAGCACGAGACGGAAACGCCCTCCGATATCAACCAGACTCGCTTGAATGGCTGATCCGCTGATGCCATTGAATACAAACCGCGCCGGGTCATCCTTGCCTCCGATAGACAGCGGATGAACTTCAATTTTCGGCTGATCCAAAGCAACTGTCGGGCACACCTCAAGCATGTGTGAGCCAAGAATCATTTCATTTCCAGGTTCAAAATGGTACGTATAGTCTTCCATGAAGGACGTTCTTTTACCTTCAGCCATGATTTTCATCATCCGGACGAGAGCAGCCGTCTTCCAATCACCTTCTCCGGCGAACCCGTAGCCTTTTTCCATCAGCCTCTGAACGGCCAGCCCAGGCAGCTGTTTCATTCCGTGCAGCACTTCAAATGAAGTCGTAAAAGCCGTGTATCCGCCTTGTTCAAGAAAAGCGGTTAGGCCAAGTTCAATTTTCGCCTGTTCTTTAATGGACGCTATCTTTGCTTCGTCTCGTTTCGTTTCCTCGCTGATGACATAAAGCTTGTCATACGCTGCATAGAGTGTTTCGACCTCATCGTCAGTAATTCCATTCATTACTTCGACAAGATCCCCGATGCCATAGCCGTCAACCTGCCAGCCGAACTGGATATGCGCTCCCACCTTGTCTCCGTCCGTTACTGCAACATGGCGCATGTTATCTCCGAATCTGGCAACCTTGATATGTCTGCTTTCATTTAGCGCAGCCGCCGTATTCATCCACTGAGACATTTCTTTCTTTACCTCTTCATCATCCCAATAGCCCGCGACAACTTTACGGCTCAGCCCCATACGGGAATTGATGTACCCGTACTCGCGGTCGCCATGTGCGGATTGGTTGCTGTTCATAAAATCCATATCAATCGTATTCCATGGAATATCCCGATTGTATTGAGTGTGCAGATGCATAAGCGGTTTTTGGTAAGAGGAAAGGCCTTCTATCCACATTTTTGCGGGAGAAAATGTGTGCATCCATGTAATGATTCCGGCGCATGTTTCACTATACTCCGCTTCTCTTAACAGCTGTCTGATGGTTTCCGAGGAAGTTACAACAGGTTTATGCTTAATTTTATATCTGGAAGAAATGCCGCTAAGCCCCTCACAAATGCTTTTTGCATGCTGGTCTACCAGCTGCAGCGTTTCTTCTCCGTATAGATGCTGGCTTCCTGTTACAAACCAGAATTCATAATCTCTTGTCTGAAGCATGTTAACTGCCCCTTTCTTATAAAATAAAACGCTTCCAATTCTAAATTGATAGATACGTACTAATAAACAAAAACTAGTTAATTATCATTAATTTGTACGAACAACTTCATTATAGTAATTCAGTAGGATACTGTCAATCTTTTCTTTTAAAAAAGCCAGGTGTTCACCCGGCTTATCAGTTTAATAGGAAGGCCAGCCCGAACTCCAATTCAAATCATTGATTAGTAGCTTGGGAATGCCTTTATCTTTCGCGTCATAGGCATGGCGCACAAGTATGTTTCCATTTACAATATCCTGGCCTCCAGGCCCTTTCCATTGATCATTGCCGGAATCTAAGATGGTGCCTCCTCCTTCCAGCATGCTTTTTCCGTTTTTATCAAGATAAGGCCCTGTTATGCTTTTAGATCTCCCATAAGCAATTTTGTACGTACTATTTACCCCGTCACAGCATTTATCAAATGAAACCATTAAATAGTAGTAACCATTTTGATACGTGAGGGTAGGAGCCTCCAGCGCTCCGCTATTACTCGGTCTCGACGCAATGGAATAAAGCGATCCGGTAGGCTTCATCGTGTTCTTATCCAGCTTGGTCAGCTTGATTCCGCTCCAAAATGAGCCGAACGCAAGCCACGGATTGCCATCCTTGTCAAAGGTGAGTTCCGGGTCGATGGCGTTATAATTATCGGAGCTCGTCGACCGGATCACCAGGCCTTCGTCTTTCCAGCTTCCCGAGCTGATGCTTGTTGAAGAAGCAAGGCCTATGGCAGAGACATTTTTTCCGAAAGAAGAAACTGAATAATACAGCCAGTACTTTCCGTTATAATATTGAATGTCCGGTGCCCACTGGTTTTGGCCGTAATTCGGCACATAAGTGGACCACCATGATAAAGGTGTGCTGAAAATCGATTTTTGCACGGTCCAATTTTTAGCATCCGACGATTTGAGAACCCGCAGCCCCCTTTCTTCCGTAAGGCCTGTTCCAAACGCGTACCACGAGCTTCCCTCTTTGATCATCGTTGGATCATGAAGCAGTTCATTAGATGCTCCCCAAAATGCAGCGGATGCCGGAGAAGCGGAAGTCAATAACAAACCCGCCGTCAAAGCAGCACTCGAAAAGTGAAAGAACCGTTTCCATGCTTTTTTCTTTTTCAATTTTTTCAAACCTCCCTTATTTTAGAAAGCGCTTACAAATTGTGAAATTGAATCCTCCTTTCCTTACAAATGAGCTGCATCTCGTACGTGATCAGATTCAGGAATTTTTCGGTATCTCCTTTATTGTAGTCACTCCACCAAAATTTGTACAGACAAAAAAATAGAATCCGCCTCACAAGGCGGATTCTTCCGTATCTTTATTGGTACGTAATATCGTCAACCGTTTGCCGGTCTAACTTCTTAATGACTTCGGTGATTAATTTTACCGCGTTTTCATAATCGTCACGATGCAGCATGGCAGCGTGCGTATGAATGTATCGTGTTGCAATGGTAATGGACAGCGCAGGAACACCGTTTGCCGTCAAATGAATGGACCCGGAATCAGTTCCTCCGCCGGCGATCGCATCAAATTGATATGGAATGCCTGCTTCTTCTGCTGTATTGACAACTAAGTCACGAAGTCCTTTGTGGGAGACCATGGATGCATCGTACAGAATAATCTGCGGCCCTTCTCCCATTTTGCTTTGCGCTTCCTTCTCAGAAATCCCTGGCGTATCTCCGGCTATCCCTACATCAACACCGAAAGCAATATCAGGCTGTATCGTGTGCGCAGAGGTCTTCGCTCCTCTTAGGCCGACCTCTTCCTGTACAGTTCCAACACCATACACAACGTTTGGATGATCTGTGTCTTTTAAATTCCTCAAAACATCAATGGCGATCGCACAGCCGATACGGTTGTCCCACGCCTTTGCTAAAAGAAATTTTTCATTGTTCATGACCGTGAATTCAAAATGCGGAACGATCATATCACCTGGGAGTACGCCCCATTCCAATGCTTCCTCACGGCTTGAAGCTCCGATATCAACGAACATCTCTTTGATATCGACCGGTTTTTTTCTCGCTTCAGCAGATAAAATGTGCGGCGGCTTAGATCCGATAACACCTGTGACCTCTCCCTTTTTCGTCACGATGGTGACACGCTGAGCCAGCATGACTTGAGACCACCAGCCGCCGACAGTTTGAAAACGGATAAAGCCTTTATCGGTGATTTGTGTCACCATAAAGCCGACTTCGTCCAAATGCCCGGCAATCATAATTTTCGGGCCGTTTTCCGCACCTGTTTTTTTCGCAATTAAACTGCCAAGCCGGTCAGTTGTCACTTCATCAGCAAATGGTTCTATGTATGATTTCATCACTTGCCTTACTTCTCTTTCATTTCCCGGAATGCCTTTTGCATCAGTTAATTCCTTCAGCATGGTTAACGTTTCATCCAATTTTGCCATGATTCCAAAAACCTCCTTCATCTGTCCTGCATTATTATTATACAAAACCTGACGGTAACCATACGACTATTTCACTTAAAAAGCGGGTATATCTTTTTTAACAAACTTCTTTTAGAAAAAGTGAAACCTTTTTCTATGCTCTACGTATTACATCAGATCATCACAATGAGGGAGGTGCCTTCACACAATGTTTATCATGGTTCTCCGGATTTTATTGCTTGCTCTATTTGCTTACTGTATTTACGCCTTGGTCAAATATGTCGCAAATCCAAAGAGAAGATTGAAACTGGCCCAATCAAAAGAACTTTTTTATATTATCGATGAACAGAACAATACCCGAAAGAACTTTCAATTGACGTATAAAGGCGTGCTTTTTGAAGGAGAAAAGCATATTCCTTCCAAGGATCATCCGCTGTTCATCCACACCATCTTTGTATGGACGGAGTCTCCTGAGAAGCTAAAAAACTTTTCCGCAAAAGATTTTGAGAATATTGAAGAAAAAGTACTGGAGCGATATCCGGATTGTAAAATTGACTGGGATCTGCCCATTAAACTTGCAAAAAAAGCAGAAGAGCGGTAAACGCTTTTCTGCTTTTTTATAAATCAAACGGACTGTAATAGATGCCGATCAGCACCGCTTCAATCACCAAAAGAAACGGCACACCGTATTGAAAGGATGCGTGCTTCGTTTTATGTCTGAAGGTCTGCATGCCGAGCCAGACACCAAGCGCTCCAAACACGATGGCGATCAGCCACAGCCGGTCTTCAGAAATTCTCCACTTGTGGCGCTGCGCTCTTCGTTTATCTGCGCCCATCACCCAAAAACCGCACAGATTGATCAGAACTAGATATACAGCAATTATCATGTTGCCTCATCCTTTATATAAAAAAGCCGCTCTCTAAGAGCGGCTCTATATCATTATTTGTTTAATTGAGCTTTAGCAGCATCAGCAAGCTGATTGAATGCAGTAAGATCGTTTACAGCAAGATCAGCAAGCATTTTACGGTTTACTTCGATACCAGAAAGCTTAAGACCGTGCATTAAACGGCTGTAAGAAAGACCGTTCATGCGAGCAGCTGCGTTGATACGAGTGATCCAAAGCTTACGGAAATCACGTTTTTTCTGACGACGGTCACGGAAAGCATAGTTTCCAGATTTCATGACCTGCTGGTTAGCTACTTTGTATAATGTATGTTTTGAACCGAAATAACCTTTTGCTAATTTAAGAACCTTTTTACGACGCTTACGTGTAACAGTTCCGCCTTTTACTCTTGGCATTAAATTTCCCTCCTAATTGTTCCTTGTCCGATTACTTGATGTTAGCAAGCATTTGTTTGATACGTTTGAAGTCTCCTGCGCTTACAACAGCACTCTTGCGAAGCTTACGCTTTTGCTTTTGAGATTTGTTGGCGAATAAGTGACTTGTGTATGCATGAGAACGTTTTAACTTCCCAGAACCTGTCTTTTTAAAACGTTTAGCAGATCCGCGGTGAGTTTTCATTTTTGGCATGGGATTTCCTCCTTATTGCTTTTCGTTTTTCGGCGCGAGCATTAAGAACATGCTGCGGCCGTCCATTTTTGGTTTTGTTTCGACTGTCGCAACCTCAGCACATGCTTCAGAAAAACGGTCTAGTACACGCTGGCCGATTTCTTTATGAGTGATTGCGCGTCCTTTAAAGCGGATAGAAGCTTTCACTTTATCGCCTTTTTCAAGGAATTTAATCGCATTGCGCAACTTCGTGTTAAAGTCGTGCTCATCGATTGTCGGGCTTAATCTAACTTCTTTTAAGTTAATGATTTTTTGATTTTTGCGTGCTTCTTTGTCCTTTTTCTGCTGCTCGAATCTGAACTTTCCGTAGTCCATGATGCGGCAGACAGGCGGTTTTGCATTTGCTGCAACTAACACAAGGTCAAGATTTGCGCGGCCGGCTATTTCAAGTGCTTCCTGACGGGACTTGATTCCAAGCTGGTCGCCATTTTGTCCGATTAAGCGGACCTCACGTGCACGGATACCCTCATTAACCAATTGATCTTTGCTAATAATGAGCCACCTCCATAGTTTCTTCGAATTGATTCACAACTCTTTTGACTGCATTCTGCAGGCAAACAAAAAGTGCGGGCATTATAAAACACCCACACTACGAACATCTGTATCAATAAAAATGTACGGTCAACCTGCCAACTACATGAATGTGTCAATCAGGTGAGAAGCGGGTGCTTCTGCTTGTGATTTATATTCAATTCAATAACTATTCTACACAATGCCGGATGTTTAGTCAAGGATGACTTATCCGGAACAACTTTCTCATTGTAACATGGGTTATTTATGAGTGCAAGAGAGAAAAAGAAAATCTTTTATTCTTATCCAGAATGCAAGGTTCTGAACCCTCCAGCCAATCATGAAGGATTTTGTTAAACAGCATCGGCTGAGCCAGCGGCGCTCCATGCCGATCACTGGAAACATAACGGTTCTTGAATTTTCATTCATCTTTGCGATTTCAGCTGCCGATGCTTTCATCACTTTTCTTTCTTTTTCCCCGACTGTCACCAGCAGGCTGGTACTGGTTTGCCTGAGCGAATCGGGTATCGTGCAAGTCACATTAGTATTTGATAAAGCGTATCTGCACTCATTTGACTGCTTTCTTTATAGTATGTTTCGACGAATTGGCTGGCATGAAGATAAAGCATTTTTGTCTGAGCCTGGAAAAGATCAAAACGGCGCCACAAATGTTGAAAATGGCTGATTTGCTCTTCCCCATCAAGCCGCTGACACCCACGCCATGAATAAAAATCAGAAGTTGCTGATGCTCTGCACCAGATTCTGTTATATGAAGATCAATATACTACCTCATCCTTCTCCTTATTTCGCAGTTTACCAAAAACCACATATAGGAAAAAATACAAAACAAAGTGAATCTCACACTAAAAAAGCCGATATTAGAACGAGAAGGGAGTCTGACATATGAACAAACTGATACAGCTTACTCTATTTTTAACATTGATAGTAACCGGCTGCTCCAATAGCAACAGCATATCTTCAGAGCCAAAAGAAGAGACCGTTATCACAGCCGTAGCGTTTCATGAAAACAAGCTGGAGAAAGAGCTGAAAAACCTAAAACCCGTTTCATTGAAAATGGTGAATCCCCTCGCAACTGAATTAGGAAAGGTGAGGGCGAAGGAAGAAGCCGAGAAACAAAGGAAAATCGCTGCAGCGAAAAAACGTGAAAAAGAGCAGAGAGCGAAACGAAAGAAACAACAGGAGGAAGAAGCGGAACGGCAACGATTGGCACAGGCTGCAGCAGAGAGACAGCGATTAGAGGAAGCAGAAAGACAAGCTGAGCTTGAAAGGCAGCGTCAGGCAGCACTCCAAAAGCAGCAGGAAGCGGACGCCGAAAAAGAACGGCAAGCGCAGGCCCAGCGTCAGCAGAATGAGGCATCCTCATCTAACAGCCAAAATGCGCCATCTTCCCCAAGCCAGACAGATGATGCCATTCAACAGCCGGCTTCAGAGCTTCCTGATGACGACGGCTATGGTTATGAAGAACGAAAAAAGTGGCATGACGATCAAGTGGAATGGGGCATTAAACAAGGATATATCGATCCGGAAGACGCACCATAAAATAGAAAAAGCCAAGGGTTCAACCTTGGCTTATCCTCCGATCAGGTGCACGAACACAGGAATGACCAGAACCGTTACGACCCCGACAACGACAACAGCGATACTTGCCATCGCGGCTTCGACTTCACCCATCTCGATCCCGACAGCTACACCGAGTGCGTGTCCGGATGTTCCGAGAGCCAACCCTTTCGAAATGGGATTCTTCACTTTAAATATTTTTAAGAACAAAGCGCCGAGCGCATACACAATGACGGCGTTAAAGATAACAGCAAAAGCTGTGATATCGCTGATGCCGCCAATATCTTTTGATAAAGGAAGCGCAATCGCCGTTGTTGCCGCCTGCGGAAGCATACTTTTCATCACTGCCGCATCAAGGTGAATCCCTTTTGCAAGCAAATAGACAATCGTGACAGAGCAGATAGAGCCTGCGATAATGGAGGACATAATTTGCCACCAGTATTTTTTCAGTTTATCTCTTTGTTTGTACAATGGAATGGCAAAGGCAATCGTCGCGGGTTCCAAGAAAAACTTAATGATTTCTCCCCCGTTATTATAGTCAGCGTAAGAGAAACCGCCGATTTTCAAAAATGCAATCCCTAGCACCATCGCAACAAACAATGGAGTGAAAAGGAAGAACCCTTTTGTTTTTTTAAATAAAAAGGTGCCGATGCCGAAAGCGGCCAGTGATACGACAATTCCGAAATATGGACTCATTGTGCTTTCCATTTCATGAACCTCCTGCTTCTCTTAATGATGAACAAGTTCGTTTTTCTTCTGCGGGGGCTGTACTGTTTTTGCTTTTATGTCATCAGCAGTCTTGCGTTTTCCGCTCAGTGTAAGAATAAGCTGAGAAAACAGTCCTGTTGCCCCCAATAAAATAATCGTTGCGAGAAGAATGACAAGGACGATTTGCAGGCCGTATTGCTGCATCACACCAAGAGAATTCATAACAGATATACCTGATGGAACAAATAAAAATCCGATCAATGAGGTTAAAGACGCTCCGAGCGTTTCTACTTGGTCCAGTTTAATCACTTTCAAACATAATAGGAGAAATAATAAGACCAAACCTACAACCGACGCTGGTATAGGAATTGGGACAAAAGCGGCAATCATATTGGAAACCAGCATAATGACGGCAAAAATAAATGCTTGTGTTAAAAATCCGTACACTTTTTTAGCACTCATTTTCTTCACCTCTTTCTCTTTTGTACCCTCATTATAAATAAGAACCACTCTCTATTAAGCGCTTACATGATAACTTGCCGAATATTAAAGATGAGTTGCAGCATAAAAAGGATGAAATACAAAAAGCCGCCCCGTCAAATATGGAGCAGCTTTTTTAATTCCTTGGCATATGTCCGGCTGACCGGTATTTTCGATCCGTCTTTCATGATCAGATTATAGGTGGAATTAAACCATGGCTGTATCTCTTTGATGTACTCAGTATTAACGACAAAGCTTCGATGGACGCGGAGAAAATCAGTTTCCGGCAGTTTTTTTTCAATGACAACGAGCGTATCATTGACTGAATAAGATGCATCAAAGGTTTTCACATGGACATGGCCGTCTTCGGTTCCCGCAAAGATTATATCCTTCGTATCCACAATCACAATCGATTCGCCGACAGATAAGGCTAGTTTATGCTGGCTGGCATGGCTGATCTGTTCTGGTTCATCAATCTCCCGCTTTACCTTTTTATACTTTTTCATTGTTTGCCGAACCCTTTCTTCATCGAAAGGTTTGGTTAAGTAATCAAGAGCGTCCACTTCAAAAGCTTTAAGTGCATACTGGTCATAGGCCGTCGCAAACACAATAACCGGGGGATTCTTCATATTCTTCAATCGTTTTGCGATATCAAAACCATTCTCTCCGGATAAATCAACGTCTAAAAACAGCAAATCAGGCTTTTGATCCATCATTTGGTCAAATGCGGATTCAATATTTTCCGCTTCATTGATTTCTAATTCCTCATTTGTCCTTTTGAGCAAATAAGCCAGTTCATCTCTTGCCAGAATCTCATCATCAACTATTAACACCCTGAGCATGTTCTTCTCCCTCTTTCATTTGCTGCATAGGTACTTGAAAGGAAACCTCTGTCCCTTTATGTACCTCACTCTTGATATGTAATGCAGCCTGCTGGCCGAATAAACCGATCAGCCGCTGATTCAGATTATAAAGCGCAGTCCCTGTTCCTTCCTTAGAAGGCAGCGGTTTATTCCCCAGTTCCGGCAAGACGTCCGGCGGAATTCCGCGTCCATTGTCCGTGACCTTCATATAGACGGATGACTCATCAGATAAGACACAAACCGTTACTTTGCACATGTCTTGTTTTTTTGGAAATGCGTGCCGTAATGCGTTTTCAACAAGCACCTGTAAGACAAACGGAGGAATCTCAATTTGCTCCAGCCTGCTGTCAATATCAAGCTCAATCTTATATTTCCCGGGAAAACGCGCCTGTTCTAATGACAGATAGGCTTGAAGATGATTCAGCTCCTTCGAAAGCGGAATCAGCAGCTGCCTTGCTCCCTGGAGATTAGAACGAAAGTACACGCTAAGCTGCAGCAAAAGCTTACGGGTTTTTTCAACATCTGTCCGGCATAAAGCAGAAATCGTATTGATGGCATTAAATAAAAAATGCGGGTTAACCTGTGCTTGAAGCGCTTTGATTTCCGCATCCTTCAGAAGCTTGCTTTGCAGCTCGGCTTCACCGAGCTCAAGCTGTGTCGAAAACAGCATGGCCAGCCCCTCGGCAAGCTCCTCCTCTACCTGACTGAGACCGGCCGGGCTTTTAAAATACATTTTTAACGTTCCGATTGTGTTGCCGTTTGATGTCAAAGGCAGTACAATCGCCGCGTGCAAAGGGCATTCCGAATGGGTGCATTCAATCTCTTCCTGTGAAGTAGCCTTCATGATGCGCCCAGTTTTAATTACCTTTTTAGACAGACCTGTGATCAGGCTTTCAGATGGGATATGATGATCCATTCCCGCGCCGACATGCGCAAGTATTTTCTCATTGTCCGTCAGAGATACCGCATCCGTTCCGGTCATCTTATGGATGATGGCCGCTACACTTTTACAAGAGCTTTCATTTAACCCTTGACGGAAAAAAGGAAGCGTCTGATCGGCAATGGTCAGCACCCTGTGCGTTTCAAGCGCCCTTGCCTGTTCTTCCTTGCGAATAATGGCTTGAATAATCGACAGGAAAATAAAGCTGCCTGTTCCGTTAATGAGGATCATCGGAATCCCGATCATGCTGACAAGCTCCCAAGCGTCATTGAACGGCTTTGCCATCAGCAAAATAATGACCATTTGCAAGGTCTCCATACCGATCCCGACGAGGGCTGCGATACGCGGTGTCGGCATTCGATAGCGCTTCGTAAAATACCTGCCGATCCATCCCGCTAGAAACCCTGCTAAAACGGATGAGACCGCACAGCTTAAAGCCGTGCTGCCGCCGAGCGAAAAACGATGTAGGCCTGCTAATAAACCGATTCCCGCTCCTACAAACGGCCCGCCTAAAAGCCCGCCTATTTCAACGCCCAAAATACGGGTATTTGCAATAGAGCCCGACGGATCTATTGTAAACACCCAATCATTATTCACAATCATATGTTTTTGAATTTCGATGCCGGTATAATTGCTGATGATGCTGAAAAGAGAAAAAATAGAAATCAATACGGCTTTTCCTTTGTAGCCCTCCGGATTTTGAAGAGCCTGTCTGAAAAGTTTAGTGTGGGCCAGAATAAATCCCAATATAACAATAATCCCTACCCTTTCCAGCATCATGATCATTAATTGAATCATCTGTGTCACCTGTTCTTTCCCATTTCATTTTATCATTTTTTCGGTAAACCGTTTCATGGCTGACTGTTTTTTTAAAATCGTCTGAAAACATATTTCACAAGGCTTTTATCTATTGTAGAATAAACATGAGCCTTTTGGCAGAAAGAATTGAATCTGAAGCAGAGGAGAAGATCATGAAAGCCGTATTTTTTGATTTAGACGATACACTACTGTGGGATGAGAAAAGCGTCAGAACAACATTTGCAGAAACATGTTTACAGGCCGAGAAAAAATATGGTCTTGACCCTGAGGAATTCGAAGCAGCTGTTCGGGAAGCGGCGAGAGAATTGTACATGTCTTACGAGACATACCCTTATACGGTGATGATCGGCATTAACCCATTTGAAGGGCTGTGGTCAAATTTCTCCGAGCCGATCAGTGAAGGATTTCAGAAGCTGAATAAGATTGTGCCGGAGTACAGACGAAACGCATGGACAAACGGCCTAAAAGCGCTTGGTGTCGACGATCCGGCATATGGTGAATATTTGGGAGAGTTTTTTGCAGCGGAACGCCGAAAACGCCCGTTTGTTTACGATGAAACATTTGATGTGCTTGATCAATTAAAAGGAAAGTATGAGTTGCTGCTTTTGACTAACGGCGATCCGAGTCTGCAAAAGGAGAAGCTCGCCGGCGTGCCTGAGCTCGCCCCTTATTTCAATGAAATTGTCATCTCAGGCGCTTTTGGCAAAGGGAAACCCGATGCTTCTATTTTCGAGCATTGCCTGCAGCTAATGAAGATCCAGAAAGAGGATGCCATCATGGTCGGCGATAATTTGAATACTGATATTTTAGGCGCTTCCAGAGCCGGAATCAAAACCGTTTGGATCAACCGGACGGATAAGAAAAATGAAACAGAAGTGACGCCTGATCACATCATCAGCAGCCTTCATGATTTGTTTCCTATTTTAGAACATAAATAAAAAAGCATGATCTCTTTCATGAGATCATGCTTTTTTGTATTATTTCTTCGCTTCAGCTACAGCCTTTTTCACAAAATCATCAAGTGAAATGGTTTCAGACTTCTGCTCTCCGTATTTACGGACGTTTACCGCACCGTTTTCTGCTTCTTGGTCACCGACCACAAGCATGTACGGAATTTTTTGCATTTGCGCTTCGCGGATTTTGTAGCCGATTTTTTCATCACGGCTGTCGACTTCTACACGCAGGCCTTCACGCTGGAGGCTCTCTTGTACTTGCTTCGCATAATCCAAATGCACAGCCGGAGAAACCGGGATGACTTGGAACTGAACCGGTGCAAGCCATGTTGGAAGTGCGCCTTTATGCTCTTCGATTAAGAATGCAACAAAGCGTTCCATTGTTGATACCACACCTCTGTGAATAACAACCGGACGATGCTGCTTGCCGTCTTCACCGATATATGTCAGATCGAAGCGTTCAGGCAGCAAGAAGTCCAGCTGAACAGTAGATAATGTTTCTTCCTTGCCGATCGCTGTTTTCACCTGAACATCAAGTTTAGGGCCGTAGAATGCCGCTTCACCTTCTGCTTCGTAATAGTCGTGGCCGATTTCGTCCATTGCAGATTTCAGCATGGATTGCGCTTTGTTCCACATTTCATCATCATCAAAGTATTTCTCTGTGTCTTCCGGATCACGGTAAGACAGACGGAATGTGTAATCATTTAAACCGAAATCTTCATATACATCCTGGATTAAACGGACTGTACGGATAAACTCATCCTTAATTTGATCCGGGCGTACAAAGATGTGTGCATCATTCAACGTCATTCCGCGTACGCGCTGAAGCCCTGACAGCGCACCTGACATTTCATAGCGGTGCATCGTTCCCAACTCCGCAATACGGATTGGAAGTTCGCGGTAGCTGTGAATGTCTTGTTTGTAAATCATCATATGGTGCGGGCAGTTCATCGGACGCAATACAAGTGTTTCGTTGTCCATTTCCATCGGAGGGAACATGCCTTCTTGATAATGATCCCAGTGTCCTGATGTTTCATACAGCTCTTTGCTTCCAAGCACTGGTGTATAGACGTGTTCATAGCCGAGGCTGATTTCTTTATCGACAATGTAGCGCTCGATCGTGCGGCGGATTGTCGCGCCTTTTGGCATCCAAAGCGGCAGACCTTGTCCGACTTTTTGAGAATTCGCAAACAGCTTTAATTCTTTGCCGAGTTTTCTGTGGTCACGCTCTTTTGCTTCTTCAAGCATGCGAAGATGCTCGTCAAGATCAGCTTTTTTGAAGAAAGCTGTTCCATATACACGCTGAAGCATTTGATTATTGCTGTCACCGCGCCAATATGCACCTGCAAGGCTTAACAGCTTAAACTCTTTGATTTTTCCTGTTGATGGAACGTGTACGCCGCGGCACAGGTCAAAGAATTCGCCCTGCTCGTAAATCGATACGGTTTCTCCCTCAGGAATCGCATCCAGCAGTTCAAGCTTCAGGTCATCGCCGATTTCCGCAAAGCGGGCTTTCGCTTCTTCACGGCTGACTTCTTTTCGAACGATCGGAAGGTTCGCATTGACGATTTTTTTCATTTCTTTCTCGATTTTCGGCAGATCCTCCGGCGTAATCGCTTCTTCCATTTCTACATCATAGTAAAAACCGTTTTCGATAACAGGACCGACACCGAAATTCACGTCTTTGTAAATGCGTTTAATCGCTTGTGCCAGCAAGTGAGCCGTACTGTGGCGCATAATCTCAAGACCCTCTTCTGATCCTTCAGTAATGATTTCCACAGTGCCGTCTTCGTTGATCGGCGTTTTCAAATCGATTTCTTTTCCGTTCAGTTTTCCGGCTAATGATTTCTTTTTTAATCCCGGACTGATGGATGCCGCGATATCTTCTGTTGTTGTTCCTTTCGCAAACTCCTTGACTGCTCCATCAGGAAATGTGATTTTTACCATATCTGACATCATTGTCACTCCTTTTTTGCATATAAAAACCCCGCCCCCTATGAAAGGGACGAGGTTGAATAAACGGAATCGTGGTTCCACCCTTTTTTCCGCAAGCCAATACACCGGCACCTGCGGCTCTAAACTCTGTAACGGGAGTTCCCGTCAGCTATTACTGTTCCTTATAAAGGGGTTCACAGCTGAAGTTCAAAGGCGGTAAAGCGAATGGTCCTTAGCTGGGAAGCTTGCAGCCGTGACTTCCCTCTCTTTAAGCCGGTATCATTCCTTCATGTCCTTATCAGTACGTGTGTCAATCTTAATCTCCTATGTATTATAAATTGTTCGTTCCAAAAAATCAACACGATTGTATTTCCTTTTTTTCAAGCGGCAGCCTTATGTTTACAGGCTGCCGGCACTTATCCCTCTGAGTGCTTGACCGGTGTTTCAGCGTTTGAAAACGCCTGAAGCGGAAGCATTTGCACACGCTCTTGAAATACGTTTTGAATCGTCCTTACCATCATATGCTCGGGCTGGTCTGTATAGAGAATCACCTCATCAGGCGCGATGGAGATCAGCGGCGCAAGCAAATGGGAGTCAATGTACATGGGATGATCCCGGACAAATCGCCTGTCTATGTATTTCATTTTTTCCCGTTCCGGCACATAGCGCATCTCCCACAGTGTAAATGAACCATCATGGACAATGTGCACCCTTTTGATTCGCGGCGGTTTAGCCATTACATAGTCTCTGAGTGTCTGAATAAAGTTTTGGTACTCCTGCTCCATCTTATATTCGTCTATTGCCGCTTCCACAGTTTCTCTAAGCTGTTCGTAGTACTGTCCGAGGCGAAAGGTTTGAAAGGAACGAATTGAAAATACCCCGTCCTCTAAACAAATCGTTTGGAGCTCATCTAAAATACACTGCTTGCGCGGCGGCTTCATCGGTTCAAACGGAAGAACATCAGCTTCTCCTTCTATAATACTGTGTGCGAGCTGAAGGATTTGCTGCTGCTCATCCTGGTCCGTGAAACAATACGTCTCTTCAATCAACGACAGCATATGCTCGTCTTCTTTGCAATCTAAAAAAAACTTGACCAGAATCGGCTCCATAAAACCCTGAATAGAGAAAGCCGGCTCAGCTTTTTCAATCCCGATTTTTCGTATGCCTTCACGGACAATGATGTTTTTCCGATCGTCCGAATGCTGAATGAGATGTAAAAAAGCGGCAGTATCATGGTCATCTTCAAAGATTATTTCAAGCATGTTTGTCCCCCCTTACGGCATCTGTTACAAGTATATGGGGGATGTTTTTAAAATAGACGTAAAGGTCACCGGCAAATCTTAATTTGATTCTTGAAACAAGCTTTGCATTTTCTTTCTGAAGATAAATGGCAGCGCCATAAAAATGATATAAAATCCGAGGACGAGAAAGAAGGCGGGCAAATTGCCCGTGAAAAAGCTTGCTCCCAGCACGTTCAGTGCAACGGTCCCAGGGATGATTCCCGCAGCCGTCGCCGCAAAGTATGGGAGCGGCTTGACATTAGAAAGCCCTGCCGCATAGCTGACGAAGTCAAAATTAATCGGAAGGATCCGCAGAAGAAAGATATAGAAAAAACCGTTTTCCTCCATCTGCTTCTGGATGTTTTCCAGCCTTTCGTGATGGCTGTTGGTTTTTGCCGCAAACAGACCGGCTGCAAAAAATGAGACAGCCGAAGCGCACATCGACCCAAATAGTGTGTAAAGCGTGCCGAGAATCGGGCCAAAGGCCAGACCGCCCGCAATAGAAATAACTGATACCGGAAATAATACAAGCGGCCTGACGATCGATATCCCGATAAAGATAAGCGGCGCAAAGATGCCGAATGATAAAACCCATATCCTGATTTCTTTCGGAGATAGATTTAAATACCTTTTATTTGCCCAAAAAATCAAGCCTGCTCCCGCAAGCACTGCCAGCCATTTAACAGCCGTTTTTAGTTTCATACCCTCAGTTCCTTCCCCTTTGAACCGCAGCGGTTATTAATGGCGGCGGTTTTCTCCGTCAAGACGGATAGGAGCAGCCAGATATAAAATTCGCTCCATTAATCTTGCCGCTTTCACTTCTTCCTTTTCTCCCCTTTGAGAATACGTAAAATGATGTTTCAGCTCATCAGGCGAGAAATTAGAAGAGAAGAAAGTCGGCAGCTGCTGGGACATTCGGTGCTGAAGCACTGTCCCGATGACTTCATCCCTGACCCAGCTCGTCATCGATTCTGCTCCGATGTCGTCGAGCATCAATACAGGCGTGGTTTTTACCATGTTCAGCTTTTCTTCCAACGAATGATCTTGAAGCGAATTTTTCAGCTCTCTGACAAATTCGGGCACATAGACGATCATGGAGGAATACTCTTTTTCCGCCAGCTCATTGGCAATAGCGGCGAGCATAAAGGTTTTCCCTACACCGAACTTGCCGTACAAATATAATCCTTTCCCTTTTCCCGTCTCATTATAGCTTTTCAGAAAATCCGTGACATGCTGGAACATTGCAAGTCTGCTCGGATCATTAATATCGACCTGCTGGAACGTCGCTCCGAGAAGATCCTGCTGAATATACATGCTTTTCATGAGGGACTTCTGTTTTTTCTGCTGATCGAGCTTTCGTTTGACCGGACATTCGTAATACTCGATATCAATAGAGCGGCCGGTCATCACAAGCTTCGGGTGGTAGCCCTCCAACAGATTATTGCTGTTTTCGTCTTCTGAACAATAAGAGCAGTGCTTGCTCTGTCCACTATATTCATAAAGCTTATTTAAGCTTCTTTCAATCATTTTTTGATCGATGACGTTTTCATTTTCCTTTAAAAATGCCTGAACGTCTTGATCCTTCATCACTTTTTCCTTCATTTGTTCAAGACGCTTTTGGAAATCCGGTCTGCCGGTTACGCCCTGCAGGGAACGGCTGATTGGTTCCATGTATTACTTCACCCCGCATCTCTGCTCTTAATAGGCAGAGTATTTTTTCAGTTTTTTCATTTCTTCCATCATCTTTTTCTTCTGTTCTTCCAAGTCCTGTTCTTGCAGCATTTGCTGTCCGGTTTCAGAATCGGAAGCCGTTTTCTTTTCTTTCATCCAGTCAGGAAGTTTTTCCTCGCGAATTACTTTTTGATTTCGTTTAGAAGATTGGCTCGTTTTCCCTTCAGCCCATTCGAGATACTGGCGGTTTTCTTCTATGGCAAGCTTCATCGCTTCTCTGACCGTTTTGACTTTTTTGCGCGCCCAATGGGAGGCAATTTTTTGTATATAGTTTTTCGACAGCTTCATGTCGGTTTTCAGCATGACGTAATAAATCAATACATTTGTGACGCCTGGCTCCAGCTTCTGTTCAAACATAATCTCTTCTATAATTTTCAAATCTGCTTTTGACGGTTCGGTTCCGTCCGCGATATCCTGAAGAAGCTTTTTCGGTGAGATGACCTCCAGCAATGCGATCAGCTCACTATCCAGCGAATCCTCTTCTGCCGCTTTTCCGCCTTCACGCAGATGTACCGGCTGTGTTTTCTCCACTAAGTCCGGCAGCTGTCCGTTCCTCTCGATTTGGTACCAGTCGCTTGCCGCTTTTCTTAAAGCTTCGGTGGTAATCACTTCATGCTCATCGATCGCGCTCATGACAACGTTTTGCATCTGCAAAGGATCAATGCCGTACAAATAAGAAAGCTTTTTAATCGTTTCCCGCACCTGCTGTGTCATTGCTTTTCTTGGAATCATCGTCTCCGAAAGCCCCGCTAAAAACAAATCAAAATCGAAAACATCCTCTGTAACAGTATAGGACGGAGCCTGTCCGACAGTTGTATACTCCCTTCCCGTCGCAAGTCTCACCGTTTCCTCCATATCGGATGTGAGCTTCCATTCACTCGGCTGCAGTGATTCAAACGCATGATTAAACGGCCTTGTAATGTCTTTGGCGTCTTCTGAAATCGCCGGATGCGTGAAAAATTGTTTTAACTGCTGATATTTTGTTTTTCCGACTCTGTTATACAGAAAAACGTTCAGCATGCCGTCTTCGAAAAATTCATTCGGCCGCAGCGGCGGCAGCAGTTCATATATAAAGAGACGCTCCTGCCGCTCGGATTCTTTCATATATACTTTTAGCAATCCGATGCCCTCGAGCTTTCCCTGTTCCTGATGGATCGTTTTCAAATTGGACTGGGTCATTCCCATCAGCTGTCTATGTGTGGATTCTCCGCCCCACAGACGGTTTTGTTCAAGTTCTCCCCACAATGTCATATAAAGAGAGAATGCAACAGGGCCGATTAAGGGCTGGTACAGTTGTGTAATAATTTGTCTGTCAATATCCTGCAGCATTGATTTGCTTTTCACCACATAAGGGTCTACAGGCAGTACATCTTTCCAATAGTCAGCCATACATTCTCAAACCTTCCGATTATGTTTCTACCTCTCATTTTACACCGTTTCGAATATCTATCAAATGCCAATTTTGCACATGAGAAAAGAGCTAGAAGAATCCTTTTAGCTCTTTAACGCTCTTTCTTTATTAAATCTTTTAATTCATCGATAAAGACATTAATATCTTTAAACTGCCTATAGACGGACGCGAACCGCACATATGCGACTTCATCAACCTTAGCCAGGCGGTCCATGACCATTTCTCCGACGAACTCGCTTTTCACTTCGGAACAGCCTTGATTGCGCAGTTCCTTTTCAATGTCAAAACACATATCTTCCAGCGTTTTGAGTGAAACAGGCCTTTTTTCACACGCTTTAATAAGGCCGCGCAGCATTTTTTCCCTGCTGAATTCCTCTCGCACGCCTTCTTTTTTTACAACGATGAGCGGGGTTTCCTCCACTTTCTCAAAGGTAGTAAAGCGGTAATGGCAGGCTTCGCATTCCCGTCTTCTGCGAATGGATTTTCCGTCATCCACAGGACGTGAATCGAGGACTCGCGTTCCGTTATGCTGGCATGAAGGACATTTCAATAAAATCAGCTCCCAACTATTTCGTTCCCTGCAATGTATATTCGGCAGCCTCCGGCTATAAAAAGATGTGACAGGCATCTGTCGGGAGAGCCGTTGTTTAGGCTGTGTCTAACAGCATCAGGCGGTTTATGACATATCTCTTTCTTATTTTACAAAAAAAACGGAAAAAGAAAAAGCTAGCCGCCCTTGTTTGTTCATAAAAATAAAAGGAGCATAAGCTAAAAAGCGCGTAACGGCTTTCTAGCTCCAGCTCCCTTTGTGTTCGTGTTTACTTTATAGGACTTTCGCTTGCGCCTGCTTAATCTGCACAGGCCCCATTCCTCTTGGTATTTCAATGTTTTCTCTTGTATCAGCATGTAATGCCTCTGCAATGTAGTCAGCAGCGACATTAGGATCTAAGTCTCCACAAGTATAAACATCAATGCTTGCATATCCGTGCTCAGGAAAACTGTGAATCGTTAAATGTGATTCAGAAATAATAACGACTCCGCTTACGCCCTGCGGTGCAAATTTGTGAAATGCAACCTCGCGCACCTCAGCTCCTGATTTTAAAGCAGCATTTACAAACGTTTTTTCAATAAAATCCATGTCATTCAGCTTATCAAAATCGCATCCCCATAGCTCGGAGATAACGTGACGCCCCATTGTTTCCATAGTCATGGACCCCCCTTAACAAGAATTAAAAAGTGAAGTTCCAACAACTGGGTCGGCTATTTACCACGGGGGAAAGTTAGTCCGGAGAGGTCCTAACCCTTTAAGTAATCCCGAAACAGTCTCAAGCAAGAAGTTCACGAAAAATAGTATACTGTGTTTAAGTCTAATTTGCAAGAAGCGTTTTTTCAGAAATATGCTGTTAAGGGTTTTTTCTTAAATTGTGTCCATGACCTTATTCTATACAGCAGATGGATGTTTCATTCGTGCCGCCACATGGCGGATGAGATCAACTACTCTGCATGAGTAGCCCCATTCATTGTCATACCATGCGAGAACCTTTACTTTCCTGTCTTCCATCACCATTGTCGTAAGCCCGTCAATAACCGCTGAATGCGGATTCGTATTATAATCTGTCGACACGAGCGGTTCATCCGAATAATCAAGCACTCCGTACATTGACGTTTTGGCAGCCTGCTTGAATGCTTCGTTTACCTCTTCTGCCGTTACATCCGTTTTCAAGTCGACAACAAGATCAACTAATGAGACGTTCGGAACAGGCACACGCAAAGCGAGACCGTGAAGCTTTCCTTTCAGGTGAGGCAGAACAAGCGAAAGCGCCTTTGCCGCTCCTGTTGTCGTCGGAATGATGGATTCACCGCATGCCCGGGCGCGGCGCAAATCTTTGTGCGGATTATCAATATTTTTTTGATCATTCGTATAAGCGTGCACTGTCGTCATTAGACCGCTCTCAATGCCAAATTCATCATCAAGCACTTTCACAACCGGTGCAAGACAATTTGTCGTGCATGACGCATTTGAAATAATCACGTGGCGTTCAGCATCAAATTGGTCTTCATTAACACCCATCACAATGGTAACGTCTTCATTTTTCCCCGGAGCGGTCAGAATGACTTTTTTCGCGCCCGCTTCAATATGTCCCATCGCTTTTTCTTTTGAATTAAACTTCCCTGTTGCTTCAATGACAATGTCAATATCATATTCCCGCCAAGGCAGCTGTTGCGGATCACGGCTGTTTAACAAGAGTACTTTTTTTCCATTCACAATCAGACTGTCTTCTCCAGCCTCAACCTCTTTGTCGTACCGTCCGTGATTTGTGTCATACTTTATTAAATGAGCCAGCGTTTCAGCCGAATAGCTGGCATTAATAGCCACTACTTGAATTTGATCGTCTAACATTGCTTTTCTAAAGACCATTCTTCCGATTCTTCCAAACCCGTTTATCGCTACTTTTACCTTCACGTTGGTCACCCCTCATCAATTATGTCATTCTAAATTGTTGTCATCTGAAATTAGTATAACACATTAAAAAGAATTCGCCAGTACATATTGATAAAAATCAACGATTATAACGTTAATTTATGATGTATCATACGTTTTCTTGCACACAATATGAGGATGAAGAATCAAAAAAGCAGACAGCGCTGCGCACTGCCTGCTTTATTTTCTTATGATTCCTGTTTCAATTTATCATTGAGCACACTTTCTTCTAATACAGAGAAAGTATCGCCGTATACCTTGTTGATATGATTCGCTCCCCAATCGCAGAGCATATTTAAAATGCCTTCTAAGCTGCGGCCGTATTCACTCAGTTCGTATTCCACTTTAGGAGGAACCTGATTGTACACGATACGGTTAATGACACCGTCAGCTTCCAGCTCGCGCAGCTGCTGGGTCAGCATTTTTTGAGTGATATTCGGCATTAAACGCTTTAACTCACTTGTTCGTTTTTTTCCGTGTGTCAGGTGGCATAAAATCACGCATTTCCATTTCCCGCCTATTACTTCAAGAGTCGCTTCAACTGAAATGTTATATTTTTTCTTCTCCATGCGGTTCACTCTCCTTACAGGCACCAAAAAGTGACTATAGCACTTAAAAGTACGTACTTTTCTTTTTTGATGATATCTTTCATAATCACATTTGCCGGCTGAATTGAATCTGCTCTTTTATTTATATAGCTTGTTCGGCAGAATTTCAATCATACAACACATAACAGAAAAGGAGGATCTTGAATGACTTCAGCCAATAAAAGCAGCATTCCTGCACTTCTGGCACTCGCCATTAGTGCATTCGCGATAGGGACAACCGAATTTATCAGCGTCGGCCTTTTGCCGTTAATATCTGATGATTTACACATTCCTGTAACAACAGCGGGATTGACCGTTTCGCTATACGCACTGGGTGTTACGTTCGGCGCGCCTATTTTAACGTCATTGACCTCAAGCATGTCACGAAAGACGCTATTGCTTTGGATCATGATCATTTTTATCGCCGGGAATACGATGGCCGCGTCGGCCTCAAGCATCGGGATTCTTTTAGCAGCACGTGTGATATCCGCTTTTTCACACGGTGTGTTTATGTCGATCGGCTCGACGATCGCAGCTGATCTTGTCCCTGAAAATAAAAGGGCGAGTGCGATTTCCATTATGTTTACAGGACTCACCGTCGCAACAGTAACCGGAGTTCCTTTCGGCACGTTTATCGGCCAGCAGCTCGGCTGGCGGTTTGCCTTTATGGTTATTATCGCCGTCGGCATTATCGCTGTCATTGCAAATGGCATTCTTGTCCCTTCCAATTTACGAAAAGGGACGAAAACAACGATGCGGGACCAATTGAAGCTTGTGACAAACGGCCGTTTACTGCTTTTATTTGTCATAACAGCTTTAGGGTACGGAGGAACATTTGTTGTGTTCACTTACCTGTCTCCCCTGCTTCAGGAAGTGACGGGCTTTAAGGCCGGCACTGTAGCCATTATCCTGCTCGTATACGGAATTGCCATTGCCATCGGCAATATGATTGGCGGGAAACTGTCCAATCGAAATCCGATCGCCTCGCTGTTTTATATGTTTATCGTACAGGCCCTCGTCCTGTTTACGTTAACATTTACGGCTCCTTATAAAATTGCCGGCCTCATTACGATTCTCTTTATGGGCTTGCTGGCCTTTATGAATGTGCCCGGCCTGCAAGTATATGTCGTCATGCTGGCTGAACGTTTTGTACCGAGCGCAGTAGACGTAGCATCCGCGATTAATATTGCAGCATTTAACGCAGGAATTGCCCTAGGATCTTTTTTGGGAGGCGTGATTACCGATTCCATCGGACTGATTCATACCGCGTGGATTGGAGCTTTAATGGTAGCAGGAGCCGTCATCTTAACAGGCTGGAGCCGTCTTCTGGAAAAACAGGATCGGCAGGCAGCCTAACATTTCAATAGGAGGAAACAAACATGACAACACATTTACAAGCAGCAGCAACACTTCATAACGGGGTGAAAATGCCGTGGTTCGGCCTCGGTGTATTCCAAGTGGAAGAAGGATCAGAACTCGTCAGTGCGGTGAAAACAGCCATTGTTCACGGTTACCGCAGTATTGATACTGCCGCTATCTACGGAAATGAAGCGGGAGTCGGGGAAGGCTTGCGGCAAGGAATTGAAGAAGCCGGCATCTCCAGAGAGGATCTATTTGTCACATCAAAAGTGTGGAATGCGGATTTAGGGTATGAGGAAACATTGGCGGCATTTGAAACAAGCCTGTCAAAACTCGGTTTGGAATATTTAGATCTATACCTCATTCACTGGCCTGTGGAAGGCAAATATAAAGAAGCTTGGAGAGCACTTGAAACACTGTATAAAGAAGGCCGTGTCAAAGCGATCGGAGTGAGCAATTTCCAAATCCACCACCTGGAGGATCTGCTGAAGGGTGCTGAAATGAAGCCTATGATCAACCAAGTGGAATTCCACCCGCGCCTTACGCAAAAAGAGCTGATGGATTATTGCAAGAAGCAAGGCATTCAAATGGAAGCATGGTCACCTTTAATGCAGGGACAATTGCTTGATCATCCCGAACTGACAGACATTGCAAAATCATATAACAAATCCGTCGCGCAAATCATTTTACGCTGGGATTTACAGCACGGCGTCATCACCATTCCTAAATCTACAAAGGAACATCGAATTAAAGCGAACGCGAACATATTTGATTTTGAATTATCACAGGATGACATGAACCGAATTGATGCGTTAAATGAAAATCTGCGCGTGGGTCCTGATCCGGACAATTTTGATTTTTAATCACAAAAACACCGTTCATAATGAACGGTGTTTTGTTATGCCCAGCAGCTGAGAATTTCCTCAAGCTGCTGTTTTGTCTCTTCCAGTGTGCCGCTATTATCTATAACGTTATCCGCTCTTGACACTTTTTCCTCTAATGGCATTTGGGAGCGGATCCGGCTAAGCGCTTCTTCCACCGTTAATTGGTTGCGCTTGGTCAGGCGTTCAAGCTGAAGCTCTTTTGTCACACTGACCACAATAATTTTATCCACTAAAGACTCCAATTTGCTTTCGAACAAAAGCGGAATATCTAATACTACAAATGTCTCCTGATTTGCAATGGACTCATCACGCCGCTTGAGCATTTCCTCTCTGACCGCAGGATGAACAATTGAATTCAAAGCAAGACGCTTCTGTTCATTTGTAAAGACCAGCGCCCCAAGCTTTCTTCTGTCTATATCACCATTTTCGAGCAGAATGTCTTCACCAAATTCGTCAATGATCTGCCGGTAGGCCGGCATCCCTATTTCTACCGCTTGTTTTGCAATGATATCCGCATCTATGACAGTGATTCCTTTATCTATCAGCATATTGGCAACCGTACTTTTGCCGCTTGCTATTCCTCCCGTTAAACCAATGACTAAGGTCAAGAGATCCACTCCTTTTTACAATTTCCAGAGCCCGATCGTGATCAGCAGAAGCCCCGGCAAAAACGCCATTTTATCGATCCATCTCCATTTAGACAGAATATGGCCGGCATTGATGCCGACTGACACAAACAGCGAACTCATCATCGCGACGGTTATGCTCATCGCAATGGGGGAAAAACCGAGAATGGCTGCTCCCATACCTGCTCCGAAGGCATCAATCGACAGGGCGAATCCCAATAACACCGCTTCAATTCCATTAATCACACCAGATTTGTCGATATCCGCACTCATCGGTTTTCTCAAAATATGGATCACAATGCCCAATGACCGAACCTCTAAATTAAGCAGCGTTTTTTCATGCAATAAGTAGTCTTTGTCTTTTGCCGGCCTGAAAAATTGATATAAAACCCACACGCCGATTCCAACCAATATTAACCCGCCGAGCTTCTCAGTCACATACACGGGAAAAAACTTGGTGAGAAAGCTTCCGATCAGCATGGATATAAACATAACAGTGCCGGAACAGAAGGCAATGACAATAATGGCTTTTAGCGGTATCTTCATTTTTCGCAATCCATACGTAAACCCGACTGAAAAACTGTCCAAGCTGACAGCTAACGCCAGCAGCAGTATAGAAACCATTTGCATATCCGTTTCTTCCTTTCTGTTGGTGCTCTTGTATCAGATGTTAAATGCCCGGAGATTCATCACAATCATGTATATGGAAAAGTGAAAAATCCGTGTTTCCGAAAAACGGCACTTCCTCTATTACAGAGTTACTGATATATGCACCGACAGCTTGGACGATGAAGCATTCCTCTATTTTTTCTGGCACTTGGCGCAAAAATGTGTGCCTCTGCCTCCGACGACAATTTTGGTAATCATGGTACCGCAATTTTTGCAGGGCTCATCTTTTTTCCCGTACACAAAATGCTGCAGCTGAAACATTCCGATTTCTCCTTGGGAATTGATATACGACCGGACAGTGCTTCCACCGGCATCAATCGCTTCCTGAAGGGTATTTTTAATTTCAGCATGAAGTTTTTTGATTTTTTGATCTGATAGCTGGTTTGCTTTTGTCTCAGGATGGACGCCCGCTCTGAACAGAGCCTCGTCCACATAAATGTTCCCGAGTCCGACGACCGTTTTCTGATCCAGAAGAGCGGTTTTGACAGCTCGGTTTGTTTTCGCCAGCCGTGCTTTCAAATACGCACTCGTAAATTCTTCTGCATCCGGTTCGGGTCCCAGCTGAGAAAGCGGCAGCTCCCCTGCTTCCTCTCCCGGTTTAAATAAATGCATGGTTCCGAATTTCCGAACGTCCCTGTAACGCAGCTGGGTTCCGTCCGTCATCGTAAATATGACATGCACGTGTTTATCGTCCGGCTCCTCCTCTTGGTGAAGCCCGTACTTCCCTTCCATACGAAGGTGGGAGACCATGACATAATGATCCAAGAAAAACAGCAAAAACTTTCCCCGTCTTCCGATAGACTGGATGGTTTCTCCTGCTAAGTTTCGCGCAAATTCCTCCGGTTCGGCAGGCCGTTTGATGATATTCGGCCATCTGATCTCTACCGATTTGATTGTTTTTCCTCTTACAAGCCCGGTCAGAGTGCGCCGGACGGTTTCAACCTCTGGTAATTCCGGCACATCCATCACTTCCTTTATCTCTGTTTATTTCGCATCGTACCAGGATGGGCCTGAAGCAAAGTCCACCTTTAACGGCACATCTAATGCAAGCGCATGCTCCATCACTTCTGGAACAAGCTTTTCAAGTATTACAATTTCTTCCTTCGGCGCTTCAAAAATCAATTCATCGTGCACTTGAAGCAGCAATCTTGTCTTCAGCTGCTTTTCTTTCAGCTTGGCTGCCATATCAATCATGGCTTTTTTAATAATATCCGCGGCACTTCCTTGAATCGGCGTATTCATTGCCGTCCGCTCCGCAAAGCTGCGGATATTAAAGTTTCGGCTCGTCAGTTCAGGGATGTAGCGGCGGCGATGCAGCAGCGTGGTTACGTAGCCTTTTTGCTTCGCGTCCTGCACCGAGTCCTCCATATACGCTTTGACGCCCTGGAAGCTTTCCAAATATCGGTCGATGAATGCCCCGGCTTCTTTCCGCGTAATGCCGAGATTCTGTGAAAGCCCGTAATCACTGATGCCGTATACGATCCCGAAGTTGACCGCTTTCGCCTGGCGTCTCATCGCCGATGTCACTTCATCCTCAGCAACATGGAACACATCCATTGCTGTTTTTGTATGAATATCCATGTCGTTTGTAAAGGCTTCGATCAAATTTTCATCCTTTGAAATGTGGGCAAGCACCCGCAGCTCGATTTGCGAGTAATCAGCAGCAAAAATGAGCCAGTCTTTTTCAGACGGAACAAAGGCCTGGCGGATCTTGCGCCCTTCCTCAAGCCTGATCGGTATGTTTTGCAGGTTCGGATCAGTCGAGCTGAGACGTCCTGTTTGCGTTAATGCCTGGTTAAAGCGTGTATGCACCTTGTGTGTATCTTTTCTTGTCACCTTTAAAAGCCCTTCGATGTATGTCGATTGGAGCTTGCCGATTTGTCTGTACTGCAAAATATAGTCAACAATATCATGTTTGTCAGCCAGCTTTTCAAGCACATCAGCAGACGTTGAATAGCCTGTTTTCGTTTTCTTCACAACTGGCAGGCCGATCTTTTCAAACAGGATGACGCCGAGCTGTTTAGGAGAATTGATATTAAACGACTCTCCCGCAATGTCATGAATTTTTTCTTCATATTCCTTCAGCTTGGCGCTCAGTTCTTCTCCCATTCGTTTTAAGCGGTCAACATCAACCTTAACGCCTGTTGATTCCATTTCTCCGAGAATAAGCGCCAGCGGCATTTCCAGCTCCTCAAACAATTCAAGCTGATCGTTGTTCTCCAGCTCCTGAACGAGCTTTTCCCGGAGGCTTTGAATGGCTAAAGCCTTTCTGACGAGATGCTCAGACAGTTCGCCCTCTGCCGGCACTGCGCGTTTTGCTCCCTTGCCGTAAACTGATTCATCGCTTGAAACGATGTGCAAGCCGTAATCCTTGGCCACACTGGCAACGTCGTCATACGAATTGCCCGGATTAATGATATAAGCGGCAAGAAGCGTATCAAACTCCGCACCTTTCAGCTCAATGCCCTGCCAGCGCAAAGCCACGACAGCCCGCTTGCTGTCAAAGACCCATTTTTTCTGATCGTCATTTTCCACCCATTCTTTAAACACAGCAGACTCGACAGCAGCGTCTTTTGGAATAAAGTAGGCTCCCGTTTCGTTCACTATTGAAAAACCGAGAATCGGCACTTCATGATAATTATCGCCAATCTGTTCAACGACAAATGCAGATGGAGAAACCAATATATCGCTAGTCACATCGGTGACTGTTTTGACATCAATTTCTTCTAACGATTGATCCTGCTCCGCCTCTACACCGTCTTCCCCGAGCCGTTCAAGAAGCGTATTGAACCCAAGGTCCTTAAAGATGGCAATGACCTGTTCACGATTAAAGCCTTGATATTCCAGACCCGAAACGGACACCTCAATCGGCGCATCGGTCATAATCGTCGCCAATTCCTTGCTCATCAAGGCCTGATCCTTAAATTCTTCCAGCTTTTCCTTGAGTTTTTTTCCGCTTACCTCATCAATTGATTCGAGAAGCTTTTCAACAGAATGGAATTGCTTTAACAGCTTAATCGCGGTTTTTTCCCCGACACCAGGCACACCCGGTATGTTGTCAGAAGAATCCCCCATTAAACCCTTCATATCAATAATTTGGTCAGGCGTGAGTCCGTATTTCTCCCGGACGTGCTCTGGTGTGTAAAACTCAACATCGGTAATTCCTTTTCTCGTAATGGCAACCGTCGTCTGATCTGTTGCCAGCTGTGTTAAATCCTTATCTCCCGAGAAAACCTTTACCTCAAAGCCGTCTTTTTCAGCCGATTTGGCGAGTGTGCCGATAATGTCGTCAGCTTCGTATTGTTCCAGTTCGTAGCGGCTGATTTGATAGGCATCAAGCAGCTCGCGGATAAACGGCATTTGTTCTGAAAGCTCAGGCGGGGTTTTCTGTCTTCCGCCTTTATACTCTTTAAATGTGCCGTGACGAAACGTCGTTTTCCCGGCATCAAACGCAACCAGCATATGCGTCGGCTTTTCATCCTCAAGCATTTTCATCAAAATCATCGCAAAACCGTAAACCGCATTTGTATGAATTCCTTTATCATTGCTTAACAGCGGCAATGCGAAAAACGCCCGGTAAGCGAGACTGTTTCCGTCTACAAGCACTAATTTTTTTCGTTCCGTCATTCAATATCCTCCTAAGAAGCAGCAGCTTCCATTTATCTCATAATAATAGTCTTTAGCTTCTCTTATTTTAACAAAGTTCAATTTGAAAGGAAAATACGCGAACCGATGAGAACACACAAAAAAGGACGGGAACACAAAAAGGTTCCCGCCGTCAAAATTGGCTCCTTGGATGAAGGGGTTCTACTACATCCTACCAGCATAGGTTTAACAGTGCATGAAGATATTGTTAAAGCTTTGTAAACATTAAACAGGCTTTTCAGCAGCCCGCTTCAGCGTCACTGTAAACACAGTGCCTCTGCCCGGCTCGCTTGTCACATCGATTTTGCCTTCATGAGCCTCTATTAAATGCTTTACAATCGCAAGACCGAGACCGGTCCCGCCTGAGTTTCTGCTTCTGTCTTTATCAACGCGGTAAAACCGTTCAAAGATGCGGGGAATTTCTTCTTTCTGGATTCCAATCCCGGTATCGGAAACTTCGATTTGAATCTCTGTTTCTCCCGGTTTGACATTGATAGCTACCGAACCCTTCTCCGGTGTATAGGTTAATGCATTGTTTACGAGATTCAAAAACACCTGTTTCAGCCGGTACGGGTCGCCCGCTACATAGAGAGGGTCTTTCGGAACATTCAGCTGTAAAGAGATACCCCTCTCCGTCGCTTTATGCTTAAGTAGCGTTTCAATATCAGCCAGCATTTTCGCTGCATCGAACGTTTCGATGCTGAGCGTAAAGTTTTGCTGCTCAATCTTAGAAAGATCAAGCAAATCCTGCACCAATGACTGAAGCCTTTTGCTTTCCTTTAAAATAATCGAGAGAAATTCTGAAAGCGCCTCTTTGTCCTCCATTGCCCCGTCTAATAGCGTTTCAGTAAACCCTTTGATCGATGTAATCGGCGTTTTCAGCTCGTGGGAAACATTGGCCACAAAATCTTTTCTCATCTGCTCTAATTTTTTCGTTTCCGTCATGTCATGAAAAACGAGCACGATCCCTTTCCATTCATCATCCGGCCCCATAATAGGAACGCCGTCCACTTCAAAATAACGCCTTTCAATTTTGATCGGAAGCCTTAATAGCTTGCATTTCTTCGTCTCAGTCATAAAAATCTCTTCGACAAGCTGGATCACTTCTTCATGTTCAAATGCATCATGATAAAGACGGCGCAGCATCTGATTCGGATTGACATGAAACTGCTTCGCGTAAGACCTGTTGACGAGATTGATAAAACCTCTTCCATCAATCATAATCAGCCCGGAGCCGATGTTTTCAATGACAGTCAGCAGGCGGTCGCGCTGCATTTCCTGCGTCCTCGTCATTTCCATCAGATCAACAGCAAGGCTGTTCATGGCCCGGCCAAGCTTGTCAGAACGCCTGATATAACCGCCGTATGTACGGGCATCGTAATTCCCCTTGGACAGCTCTGTTGCCATGTTTGTGGCTGCTTCAATAGATCTTTTGTAGCGAGAGGTCATATTAGAATAAAAGAAAACAATAATAATAAAAGCGGTACAAAGACTGGCCGTCAGCATGCCCCACATCTCGCCATTCAGACCCGAGCTTTCTTCACGGGAAGTAAGCAGCACATACCCAGTTTTTTCGCCTTTGCTCCTAAGCGAAAGCCCATAATAAAGCATGTTCTCCTCTTTTTCGAGAACTCCCTCATGACCGGAGACAAGCGCCTGAATCTGTGAAGAATCCGCCGCGCTGCCGTCAGACCCGTACAGCACCTTTCCTTCTGTATCGATCACGGACGCTTCTACATCAAGCGCACTGCCTGCATCTTTAATGACTTTCTCATTTGCCTGGTCATTCAGATTGCCGGCATCAAGCAGCGAAGCCATGTATTTGGCTTCCTTTTCAATGTGTTCCTCCGAATTTTTTTGATCAGAAGATTCAAAGAGCTGCTGTAAAAACAGCCCGAGTACACTAAACACCACAATCATACAGACAACGAGCACAGAAAAAAGGCGCACACGATATTTAATCATTCATTTTTGGCTCCTCCAATTTATACCCCAATCCCCTAATGGTTTTAATATAGATCGGTTTTTTTGTATTCGTTTCAATTTTGTCTCGAAGATGGCTGATATGCACATCAACAATTCTCGTATCTCCGGCAAAATCGTAATTCCAGACAGCACTTAAAAGCAAATCTCTCGTCAGCACTCTGCCTTTATGTCTGCCTAAATACAAAAGCAGCTCAAATTCTTTCGGTGTCAGCTCAAGCTGATTTTCTTTAAAATAAGCTTCATAATGATCGGGCAGAATCTTCAAATCGCCGATAACAATTTGTCCTTCTGTTTCCTCGTTTTTCATATCATTAGAGGGCGCAGCCATTTCAGAACGCCTTAAAATAGCTTTTACCCTTGCATTGACTTCTCGAGGGCTGAACGGCTTGGTCATATAATCATCAGCACCAAGCTCAAGCCCTAATACTTTGTCAAATTCTTCATCCTTCGCTGTCAGCATCAAAATAGGAAACATGAGTTTTTGCTGTCTCAGCTGCTTGCATACTTCAATTCCATCCAGCTTTGGAAGCATCACATCTAGCACAATTAAATCAGGATTTTCTGTTTCCGCTCTTTTGAGTGCTTCTTCTCCATCCGAAGCAGTAATAACCTCATAGCCTGATCGCTCCAAATTGTACTGCAAAAGTGTAACGATAGATTCTTCATCATCCACAACTAAAATTTTCTTGTTCATGCTGTGCCTCCAGTATCTTAATTCCCCGACATCCTATTTCTCTATTTTATGTCATCTTACCATGTTTCATGATTTTATTTTAACGAAAGCCGGACATTCCGACAATTCGCCTTTTACATCATTTTAAAAGAAAAATACAAGAGGCAGCTGAGGAATAGGAGGAAGCGCTTTCATTTTGTAATAAAAAGAGAAAGGCTTCGATTAAACCAGCCTTTCTCTTTTTATTTTAGGATAATACTTTCATCACATTTTTGACAGATTCAACTGATTTATTCAGCTGTTCTTTCTCGTATTCTGTCAATTCAAGCTCAATGATTTGTTCAAGCCCATTTCCTCCGACAATTGTAGGAACACCAAGGTAGATGCCTTCATAGCCGTATTCTCCCTCAAGATAAGCAATTGTAGGAAGGACGCGGCGCTGATCTTTTAAGATTGCTTCGATCATTTCTGTCAATGAAGCCGCAGGCGCATAATATGCGCTTCCGTTTCCTAAAAGATTCACGATCTCGCCGCCGCCTTTTCTTGTGCGCTCCACAATCGCGTCAATCCGGTCTTTTGGAATGAGAGTTTCAAGCGGGATACCGCCAGCATAAGAATAACGTACAAGCGGCACCATATCGTCACCGTGCCCGCCGAGAACAAAACCAGTCACATCTTTCACTGACAAGTTTAATTCCTCCGCCACAAACGTTCTGAATCTTGCCGTATCAAGCACACCTGATTGGCCGATCACGCGCTCTTTCGGGAAGCCAGACTCTTTATATACTGCGTATGTCATTGCGTCAACAGGGTTTGTCAAAACCACAATGATAGAGTCAGGAGAATATTTCACGATTTCTCGTGTGACGCTTCTCATAATTTTTTCGTTTGTAGAGACTAGATCATCCCTGCTCATACCAGGTTTTCTTGCAATACCGGCTGTAATGACAACAATGTCAGAGCCCGCCGTATCCTCATAATTAGATGTACCCGTAATTTTCGCGTCAAAGCCTTGAACCGGGCTGGCTTCCAGCATATCAAGGGCTTTTCCTTTCGTCGGGTTCTCCAATTGCGGGATATCAACGAGAACAACGTCCGCCAGCTCTTTTTGAGCGGTTAAGAAAGCTGTTGTCGCTCCGGTAAAACCTGCTCCGATAACAGAAACTTTTTTACGAGTATTTCCCATGTCTCTCTTCTCCTTTATGGCTAATTTTAGGCTGTTTCCTTGCTTAGTCCATGTTTTTAATCAGTTCTTCTCCGAACTCTGAACATTTAACTTCAGTCGCGCCGTCCATTAATCTGGCAAAATCGTAAGTTACGACTTTAGAAGCGATTGTTTTTTCCATAGATTTAATGATTAAATCAGCCGCTTCATTCCATCCTAAATGCTCAAGCAGCAGCACACCTGAAAGAATAACTGAAGATGGGTTTACTTTATCAAGTCCGGCGTATTTAGGAGCCGTTCCGTGTGTCGCCTCGAAAATCGCATGTCCTGTTTCGTAGTTGATGTTCGCCCCAGGAGCAATACCGATTCCGCCTACTTGCGCCGCAAGAGCGTCAGAAATATAGTCTCCGTTAAGGTTCATTGTTGCAACAACATCAAATTCGCTTGGACGTGTCAGAATCTGCTGAAGGAAAATATCAGCAATGCTGTCTTTGATAATGATTTTGCCTGCTGCTTCTGCTTCGCTTTGCGCTTTATTAGCGGCGTCTTTTCCGTCTTTTTCAGCAATGCGGTCATATTCAGCCCATGTGAAGACTTTTTCGCCGTATTCTCTCTCTGCAAGCTCATAGCCCCAGTTTTTGAAGGCGCCTTCCGTGAACTTCATGATGTTTCCTTTGTGTACAAGCGTTACAGACTTGCGGCCGTGCTCAATCGCATATTCAATTGCCGCTCTGACCAGACGGCTTGTTCCTTCTTCAGAAACAGGCTTAATACCGATACCTGATGTTTCAGGGAAACGGATTTTGTTGACATTCAATTCATTTTGCAGGAAGCTGATAAGCTTTTGCACTTCTTCAGAGCCTTTTGCGTACTCGATGCCTGCGTAAATATCTTCTGTATTTTCACGGAAGATGACCATGTCAGTATCCTCAGGGCGTTTTACCGGTGACGGCACTCCAGTAAAATATCTTACCGGTCTCAAGCAAACGAATAGGTCAAGCTCTTGTCTGAGCGCTACGTTCAAAGAACGGATACCGCCGCCGACAGGTGTCGTTAACGGGCCTTTAATCGCGATGAAATATTCGCGGATGACATCTAATGTTTCAGCAGGAAGCCACTCACCTGTTTTATTATAAGCCTTTTCTCCGGCATAAACTTCTTTCCACGTAATTTTCTTTTCACCTTTATATGCTTTTTCTACTGCGGCTTCCAAAACTTTTGAAGCCGCATTCCAAATATCAGGACCGGTTCCGTCTCCTTCAATAAACGGGATAATCGGGTTGTTTGGTACGTTTAATACTCCGTTAGAGACTGTAATTTTTTCACCTTGTGCCACAATAAAAACCTCCCAGTATGTAATTCATATTTAGAAAACATTTTATTTTTCTTATATAGAAAACAAAATGATTTTTCTTAACATTCTAAAGTGTAAACCATCTTTGATGTTCTGAACAAGAGGCTAACTTCATTAACATAAGCCAGCCCCCCATGGTTCTTTAGGCTCTTTCTTCAATCGGAACAAAAGTTTGTTTGTCAGGGCCTGTGTAATCTGCACGCGGGCGGATCAGGCGGTTATTGTCATACTGCTCAAGGATATGAGCGAGCCAGCCGGACATTCTGCTCACAGCAAAAATCGGTGTGAACAGGTCATGGTCAATTCCGAGGCTGTGATAAACAGAAGCGGAATAGAAATCAACGTTAGGCGGAAGCTTTTTTTCTGATGTCACGATTTCTTCGATGCGAATCGACATGTCATACCATTTGCTTTCGCCGGTCAGGTTGGTCAGACGTTTGCTCATTTCTTTTAAATGCTTGGCGCGCGGATCGCCATGCTTATAAACGCGATGGCCGAATCCCATTATTTTTTCTTTCTTTTCCATCTTGGCGCGAACGAAAGGCTCGACATTCTCCACTTCGCCGATCTCTGTCAGCATTTTCATGACGCCTTCGTTTGCACCGCCGTGAAGCGGGCCCTTCAGTGCGCCGATTGCTGCAGTAATTCCTGAGTAAATATCCGAAAGTGTTGCCACACAGACCCTCGCTGTAAACGTTGACGCGTTCAGCTCGTGATCGGCATGTAAAATCAGTGCTTTGTTGAAGGCTTCAACCTCAATCGGTGAAGGCTCTTCTCCATTTAATGTGTAGAGAAAATTCTCGGCAATGCCGTAGTCTTCTCTTGGCTCAACGGGTTCAAGACCCTTGCGGATTCTGGAAAACGCTGCAACCAGACCAGGCACCTTTGCCTGAAGGCGGATCGCCTTTCTGTAGTTGGCTTCCGGGTTCATGGTATCAGCCTCGCTGTCAAGCAGGCCTAGTAAAGAAATCGCTGTCCGAAGAGCAGCCATGGGATGAACATTTTCGAGGGAATAAGATTTGAAGTGCTCAATAATTTCTTGCGGAACGGCAGCTTCTTTTGCTAACTGCTGTTTTAACTCATCAAGCTCTTTTTTGTTTGGCAGCCTTAAGTGCCAAAGCAAGTAAATGATTTCTTCAAAGCTCGCATTCTCTGTCAAATCATCGATATCATACCCCACATATGTAAGGGTATCATCAATAATCGAACTAACAGATGATGTTGTTGCTACAACCCCTTCAAGACCGCGTGTCGCTGTCATATATAACATCTCCTTTTCAATAAATTTCCCCTTTAAGAGTGTTGTAAAAACATGAGGCTAACTTAAAAAGCATGTTGTAAGTATTTCTCCCCCCAAAAGAAAATGCTTACATTTTACTGCCTGCTGGTGCTGAAACCCTTTGCTTATGAAAGAACATAACAAATTCTTATAAGCTTTTTTAAGTTTGTGCCTATTCCTATTATAAACAATAATCAGACATTTGTTAAATGTTTACCTATAATTTTTTTTTTCATTCTATGATTTTCCCGAAAAAACGCCTTTATTTGCGGGTTTTTGGCATAAAAAAAAGCGGCAGCAAGCCGCTTTTTTCATGAAGTGAACAGTTTTACGAGCTGCATCGCAATATAAGCAATCCCCGCTCCGATCAGCGGACCCACTGCGACTCCGCCGAAAAGCGCGACGGCGAGAATGGTACCGATGACAAGAGCAGTGGTGATGTGAGGATCGTTTTCCAGCAGGGTCAGGCCATTTTTGGCAATCAGCGCAACGGCAATTCCCGCCCCCAGTGCAATCCAGGCGTAAGAAGAACGCATTGCCTCACCAAGCTGTTTAAATCCAATCTCTCCTGTGGCGATTGGAACAAGAACAGCAATTGTGATGACGGTCACGCCCCAGTTGATGCCTTTTGACTGGATAGTCGGAAAAATTTTTTGGTCAAGTCCCACGATTTTTATGATCAAAAGGACGGATACAGCAAAAAGCAGCGATTGATTTTTTGCGATAAGTGCAATAGCCAAGAGTAATATTAAAAATAAATTCGCTTGTGTAAACACGCGTCATCCCTCCTTTAAGATGAATGTATTCATATACAGCCGTACCGTGAATAAACATAACAATAGGACATGCTGACGAGAGGAGGATCGTTTTTGTGAATCAATCCTATATCACTATTTTTTTCCGAACCCTCTTTGTCGTGTCGCTTACAGCCGGGTCAGCAGCCGCTGTTTATTATTCGTTTCCGTTAACATATCCGTTCCTCATTGCCCTTATTCTTTCAACAGCGATTCACCCTGTTGTAGACTACTTGGACAAGGTGACGGGATTCCCGCGAACTTTAAATGTCATCGGCGTGCTTGCCTTTTTTCTGCTCGCGGCGTTCGGTGTGCTGACCATTGTGGTAGCAGAAATCGTAACAGGGACTGCATATCTTGCAAAAACCCTTCCTCCGCATATCAGCACATTTATCTCTTATTGTGAAAAACTGTTTACCACTCATATCCAGCCGCTCTATCACGAACTGACCGTTTTATTTCATGAATTGGAGACCAACCAGCAGGCTTCCATCGTCACTCACATTCAGACACTTGGAGATTCCGCTGCCAAAAACGCAGGACTGCTGCTGTCTCACATTCTTGAAATGATCCCGAAGTTTTTCGCGCTGCTTCCGAATACCGCGGCTGTTTTGATATTTTCACTTCTTGCTACATTTTTCATGACAAAGGATTGGCACAAGCTGAAAGCGATGCTCGTTTCAGTGCTGCCGGATCGAATAACAGCAAACGGAAAGGCGATCAGCAGCGAGCTGAAAAAAGCAATGACCGGTTTCATTAAAGCACAGGCTGTTCTTGTATTTCTTACGATGGTCATTGTATTCATCGGTCTTTCTCTCTTAAAGGTTGAACATGCAGCAACGATTGCTTTTTTAATCGGGCTAGTCGACCTTCTCCCGTATTTAGGAGCAGGATCCGTCTTCGTGCCGTGGATTTTGTATTTATCGATTACAGGCCAGCTTCCTCAAGCAATTGGAATTGGTGTGCTGTACCTTGTCGTACTCGTTCAGCGGCAGCTGACAGAGCCCAAAATATTAAGTAAATCAATCGGAATCGATCCGCTGGCAACACTTATTGCCCTCTTTGCAGGCTTTAAATTGTTCGGATTTTTAGGACTGATTGCCGGTCCTGCCGTTATCGTCGTCATCCAAGCTTTTATTACAACAGGTGCCTTAAAGGAAATATGGTCCTACATCACTGTCCAGCAAAAATAAAACAGCAGCCCATAATGCAGGCTGCCGTTTTTATTTTATAATGATCCGCTTGTTCTTCGACATGCCTCTCAGCCATTTGAACAGGATCGGCTTACACCAGCTGCGGGTGAACGGGATAAGCAGGCATGCGCCGGCCAGGTCTGATAAAAAGCCTGGCAGCATCAGCAAAAGGCCGCCAATAAAGATGCACAGGCCGTCAGCAATCGCTTCACCAGGCATCTTGCCGTATTGAAGGTCACGCTGAACCTTGAAGTAGACTTCAGTTCCTTGTTTTTTGGCAGCTGCTGCCCCAATGATTCCGGTCAGAATCATTAAAAGGACCGTCGGAAGAATGCCGATCAGCTTGCCCGAAAATAGAAATATGCCGATTTCAATTGCCGGAAACACAATAAAAAGCAAAAATAAAAACCTCATCTCCAGCCCCCCACATGTGTAAAACGCCTTAGTTCAAAAATAGTGACAAATAGAGAAAAGGAAGGGAATTCGCTCCCTTCCCATTTTCAGATGTGATTAAAGTACACTTGCACGGCCTTGGTAGACTGCCCCTCTAGAAGCGTCAACCGTAATATCCTGGCCTTCTGTCAAAATGGATGTCGCATTTTCCAAACCAACAATAACCGGAATACCGAGGCTTAATCCGACTACTGCAGCATGGCTTGTCAAGCCGCCTTCTTCTGTAATAAGGGCAGACGCTTTTTCAAGAGACGCGATCATGTCACGGTCAGTGCTAGTTGTAACCAAAACCGCGCCGTCAGTCATTTTTTGTTCGGCTTCTTTCGCGTTTTGCGCAATGACAACCGGACCGTAAGCTGATTTGCGGCCGATACCTTGGCCTTTAGCGATGATATCGCCGACAGTATGAACTTTCATCAAATTCGTTGTTCCTGACTCACCGACAGTGCCTGCTGTAATGACGATCAGATCACCATTTTTCACAATTCCGCTGTGTAATGATTTTTGCACAGCATCTTCCAGCATCTCATCAGTTGAGCTTGCATTTTGACCGCTTTCTGCGAAAACGCCGGATACAAGAGCGAGCTTTCTGGAAACAGACTCATTTACTGTCACAGCGACAATCGGTGCCTGCGGGCGGTATTTAGCAATCATACGCGCTGTATGGCCGCTTTCAGTCGGAGTCACAATCGCAGTAGCATTCAAGTTAATGGCCGTATGTGCAACCGATTGGCCGATTGCATCAGTAATCGTCATGCCTACCTGGTCTCTGCGTTTTGAAAGAATCTCTTTGTAATTCAGCGCCTCTTCAGAACGGGATGCGATGTTGTGCATCGTTTGAACCGCTTCAACCGGATAGTTTCCGGCAGCTGTTTCACCAGAAAGCATGATCGCATCTGTGCCGTCGAAAATTGCGTTTGCGACGTCACTCGCTTCCGCACGAGTCGGACGCGGGTTGCGCTGCATGCTGTCAAGCATTTGTGTCGCTGTAATAACCGGTTTGCCCAGTGCGTTGCATTTTTTAATCAGGTCTTTTTGCACGAGCGGCACTTCTTCAGCCGGGATTTCCACACCTAAGTCTCCGCGCGCAACCATTAAGCCGTCAGACACTTCGAGAATAGAATCGATGTTGTCTACGCCCTCTTGGTTTTCAATTTTAGGGATAATTTGAATATCCTGAGCATTATGCTCCTCAAGAAGTTCACGGATTTCAAGCACGTCAGTAGAACGGCGTACAAAAGACGCAGCGATGAAATCTACGCCTTGCTCAATACCGAAAACGATATCTCTCGCGTCTTTCTCAGTAATACCAGGAAGGTTGACGCTGACACCCGGCACGTTAACGCCTTTTTTGTTTTTCAGTGTTCCGTTGTTTAGTACTTTTGTTTTGATTTCGCGTTTAGCGGCATTCACTTCAAGTACTTCAAGACCGATAAGCCCGTCATCTAAAAGAATCGTTGAGCCTTTTTCAACGTCCTCTACTAAACCTTCATACGTTACTGAAATTTTATCAGTTGTTCCAACTACCTCGTCCATTGAAACGATAAGCTCTTTGCCTGTTTCAAGCTCAATAGCACCGTTTTCCATTGTATGTGTACGGATTTCAGGGCCTTTTGTATCAAGCAGGATTCCGACGTTTTTACCGAGCTTTTTGCTCGCTTCGCGGATATTTTTAATACGTGCTCCGTGCTCCTCAAAATCTCCGTGAGAAAAATTTAAACGAGCCACATTCATTCCTGACTCCATTAATTTCGTAAGCATTTCAATACTTTCACTTGCCGGACCGATGGTACAAACAATTTTTGTTTTTCTCAATTCGTTCACTTCCTTCTGAAATCTTCAGCCTTCTGCTGCATTCTTAAATAGACAGTTCTTTTGAAAGCTGATACATGTTTTGCTCAACTGTGTGTTTTTGATCCAGTATTTCTATAATATCATGGTCTACAAGCTTATTGTTTTGTATACCTACACAGCGTCCGCCTTTTCCTTCAAGCAGCAGTTCAACTGCATATGCGCCAAGTCGGCTTGCCAGAACACGGTCAGCAGCACTTGGGGAACCGCCGCGCTGGATATGGCCTAATACAGATACCCTAGTTTCAAGATTTGTTTCTTCTTCAATGCGTTTCCCGAATTCAACACCGCTGCCTACACCTTCGGCAACGATAATAATACTGTGTTTCTTCCCGCGCTCATGGCCGCGTTTTAACCGGGCAATGATTTCGTGCATGTCGTAATCAGCCTCAGGGATCAAGATTGATTCCGCGCCGCCTGCAAGTCCGGCCCATAATGCAATATCGCCGGCGTGGCGGCCCATCACTTCGATCACATATGTACGTTCATGAGAAGTCGCTGTATCGCGGATCTTATCAATTGCGTCAATTACTGTATTTAAAGCTGTGTCGAAACCGATTGTAAAATCAGTACCCGGAATGTCATTATCAATTGTACCCGGTACACCTACACATGGAAACCCGTGCTCCGTTAATTTCTTCGCACCCATGTATGAGCCGTCTCCGCCGATAACGACAAGCCCTTCGATACCCAGCTTCTTCAAGTTTTCGATCCCTTTTTCACGGCCTTCAACCGTTTTGAATTCAGGACATCTTGCTGTATAAAGCTTTGTTCCTCCGCGATGAATAATATCACCTACAGAACCGAGCTCTAGCTTTTCAATCTTTCCGTTGATCAATCCTGAGTATCCGTTATAAATGCCGTAAACTTCAACGTCATGATAAATCGCTTTTCTGACAACTGCGCGAACTGCTGCATTCATTCCCGGGGAATCCCCGCCGCTCGTCAATACCCCTATACGTTTCATTCTCCATTCACCTCAGCAAACATATATGATTAAAACATAACATGATCATTGCCCTAAAAACAATGAAAAGGGATCTCCATCCTCCCTATGAAACCTTACCTATTATACAATTAAATAAATTGTTTTTAAATAAAATTTAAGGAATGTCACAAAAAATAAACGTGAGCCAAAGGCTTCACGTTTATTTAGTTTACCCCGATATATTGATCTTCAATCGATACTTTCCCAATTGCTTTGTATTTTTCATAGCGCTGCTGAATTAATTCTTCTTCATTCAGCTTCAGCAAAGTCTTTAACGATTGTTTAAGGGTTTCATCCATGTAGCTTGCCTGCAGCTTAATATCGTGGTGCGCTCCGCCTTTTACTTCTTTTATCATATGATCTATAATACCTAATTCTTTTAAGTCAGGCGCAGTGATTTTCATTGTTTCCGCCGCTTTTTTGGCAAGACTGGAGTCCTTCCATAAGAGTGCCGCAGCACCTTCCGGAGAAATAACAGAATAAGTAGAGTTTTCCAGCATATGCAAGTGGTTGCCCACACCTAAACCTAGAGCTCCGCCGCTTCCGCCTTCGCCGATGACGATACAAACAACAGGCACTCTAAGACCGGCCATTTCAAACAGGTTTTTGGCGATTGCTTCGCTTTGTCCTCTCTCTTCAGCTGCTCGTCCAGGGTATGCCCCCTTCGTGTCAATAAAACAGATAATCGGTCTGTTAAATTTATCAGCCTGTTTCATCAGACGAAGCGCTTTACGATAGCCCTCAGGATGAGGCATTCCAAAGTTGCGGACCAGGTTTTCCTTCGTGTCTTTTCCGCGCTGATGACCGATAACTGTCACAGGCAGGCCGTGGAACTTGGCAATACCGCCGACAATGGCTTCATCGTCTCCGTACGCTCTGTCGCCGTGACATTCAAAAAAGTCTGTAAACAGGTAATGAATATAATCAAGTGTTGTCGGACGGTCCGGCAGACGTGCGATTTGAACACGGTCCCAAGGCTTCAGATTTTTATAAATATCATCCTGAAGCTTAGCTAGACGGTCTTCAAGCCGTTCGATTTCTGCACTCAGATCCATTTCCGAATCCTGGGTGAATTTTTTTAATTCGGCGATTTTGGTTTGCAGTTCAATCACCGGTTTTTCAAATTCTAATCTTGCAGCCACTCAATGTCACCTCCTGTTTGATGCATATCCAGCAGATTCTCTAACGTTTTTTTCATGTCGTCGCGGTGAATAACCGCATCAAGCTGTCCATGTTTTAATAAGAATTCCGCCGTTTGGAAGTCCTCCGGCAGTTTTTCGCCTATTGTCTGTTCGATAATCCTTCTTCCGGCAAAACCGATCAGCGCGCCGGGCTCCGCGAAATTATAATCGCCAAGAGAAGCAAAGCTTGCCGATACCCCGCCGGTAGTCGGATGCGTCATGACTGAGATAATGAGACCCTGTTCCTCACTGAATAATTTTAAGGCAGAGCTTGTCTTTGCCATTTGCATAAGGCTTAATATGCCTTCCTGCATCCTTGCACCGCCGGAAGCAGTAAAGATAATAAACGGAACTTTATCCGCTTTTGCTTTTTCAATCGCAAGCGTGATTTTTTCGCCGACGACAGAGCCCATGCTGCCCATACGGAATGAAGAATCCATTACCGCGACAACAGCAGGAAATCCCCCGATGGTGCCCTTGCCTGTGACAACAGCCTCGTTTAAGGATGTTTTCTCGCGATCTTTTTCAAGCTTTTCCAGATATCCCGGGAAACCGAGCGGGTTTTCCGATAACATCCCCTGATTGAATTCCTCAAAGGACTGTTCATCCATCAAGCTTTCGATACGCTGTTTTGCATTCATTGGGAAATGATAATCGCAGTTCATGCATACTCGCATATTTTTATCCAACTCTTTAGTGAGCATGATTTTTTTACACTTAGGACATTTTGTCATAATGCCTTCCGGAACATCGTGCTTCGCTTGATCTGACGGTACGGAAGCATACTTTTTCTTTTTAGTGAATATATCCTTTAACAAATGATTACCTCCCTTTTGTGAAGGGTTCTCTTCACCGCATGCCATCCAGACAGATAGACTTGCTAATAACTTTACCGAAACTATTGTACTTTTTTTGTCAAACGCTGTCATCCTCAATTCGACAACTTTTTATCCGCATACGCGTGCGGACAGACTCATGATAAACCTGATAAATCGTTGAACCAGTAGGGTTGGTAACGTATTCAAAAATCATGTTAAACTCGGCTGAAATTTTTTTATGTCCTGGCCCCAAAAAAATTTCAGCCGCAAGTTTAACTTGAGAACAGCGCGCCGGTCTCCGCCAACGCGCTGCCATTTTTGGAATGAATTAAAACTATTCGCCAATAATCGTAAGTTTTCTGGTTTTTTCTGCAACTTCTTCAGGATCTACAGTAATTCTTGCCACACCTGTTTCCATCGCCGCTTTCGCCACAGCCTTAGCCACAGCAGGCGCAACACGTTTATCAAACGGTGCAGGGATGACGTACTCTGGGCTAAGCTCATCGTCTGATACTAGTGAAGCAATGGCTTCAACCGCTGCAATCTTCATTTCTTCGTTAATGTGAGTAGCGCGCACGTCAAGAGCTCCGCGGAAAATTCCCGGGAAGGCAAGCACATTGTTTACTTGGTTCGGAAAATCTGAACGGCCTGTTCCGATAACGCTCGCTCCAGCTTCACGCGCATCTTCCGGCATAATTTCCGGATTTGGATTTGCCATTGCAAAGATAATTGGATCTTTTGCCATGCTTTGAACCATTTCTTTTGTTAACGCGCCTGCTACAGAGACACCGATAAATACGTCAGCATCAACGATGACATCTTTCAGAGAACCGTCTTTGCGGTCTTGGTTTGTGAACTTCGCCACTTCGTTTTTAACATCGTTCATGCCGTTCGGGCGCCCTTCATAAATGGCCCCTTTGGAATCGCACATCACAATGTCGCGAACGCCATAATGATGAAGAAGCTTGATAATCGCAATACCAGCCGCACCCGCGCCGTTTGCGACAACTTTAATGGATGACATGGATTTTCCAGACAGTTTCAGCGCGTTTACAAGACCTGCTACGGTTACAATGGCAGTACCGTGCTGATCATCATGGAAAACCGGGATATTTGTTTCTTTTTTGAGGCGCTCTTCGATGATAAAGCAGTTTGGCGCTGCAATATCTTCTAGGTTGACGCCGCCAAATGTCGGTTCAAGTAATTTTACAGTTTCAACGATTTTATCAACATCGTTTGTGTTTAAAGCAATCGGGAACGCGTCTACGCCGGCAAAGCTTTTGAAAAGAACGGCTTTACCTTCCATAACAGGAAGTGCGGCTTCAGGGCCGATATTTCCAAGGCCGAGCACAGCTGTACCGTCTGTCACGACTGCTACCATGTTCCCCTTCATTGTATAATCATATACTTTGTTAATGTCTTCATGAATATCCTTACATGGTTCTGCTACACCCGGGGAATAAGCAAGGCTTAAATCTTTCGCATTTTTAACCTCTACTTTAGATTTAGATTCGAGCTTCCCCTGGTTCACTTTATGCAGATGTAATGCTTCTTCTCTTAATGACATTCTCCTAAACACTCCTTAATGGAATTTTTTGATTCGTATGCTGCTGCATTGATTGCTGCATTCTGCGGAGTTTATCTATCAGAATATTTAAACAGAGTAACATAATTGCTCCAATTGTATAACAAAAAGCGAATGGTTACCACTGTTTTAAAACGACGTTTTTTTGACCTAACAGCTCTTTTAAGCGGTATAACACCTGGTGATCCGCATCGATATGGAACGCCTCAGGAAGCTTTATCGTCTGTTTTTGCCTTTCATAATAGAGATAAACGCCGGTTTCCCCCTTATGCTCCAGCAAAATGCGCTTGATCTTTGTCAGGATCTCCTGACTGTGCTGACTGCTTTCTATCTTCATATAAACCGATGGCGCTTTTTCAGCATTCATATTTTCCAGCAATTCCGCTCTGGACATAATAAACTGGACTTTTTCCTGCCTGATTTCACATTTCCCTGCTGAGAACAATAAAGCGCCCTCTTTTAAAACCGGGGAAAGCTGTCTGAATTGTTCAGGGAACACAACGGCTTCCATTTCGCCGGTCTCATCACTTAACGTTAAAAACGCCATGTTTTGACCTGTTTTTGTCCGAATCGTTTTGATTTTCGACAGCAGGACACCGAGTGAAACCTGCTTTTTAACAGCCTGCTGAGCCTGCTGAATGGATACCGCTCCGCGCGCTGTCAGCTGGTTTCGAAAGGCAGAGAGCGGATGATTTGAAAAATAAATACCGAGCGTTTCTTTTTCAAATGCAAGAATATCCACAAGCGGAAGCTCCTCGGTCTCCACGTACTTCGGTTTAATGGAAAACGATTCATCTAAAAACAATCCCATTTGGTCATCATCCGCGGCGAATAGCTCGGCATGCTCTAACGCAACGTCAATCGATGCGAGCAGCGTAGCCCGGTTTTGATCGAATTCGTCCATTGCACCAGAAAATATGAGTGCTTCGAGCGTTTTGCGATTTACGCTTTTTGACGGCACGCGAAAGCAGAAATCGAAAAGATCTTCAAATGGTTTCTCTTTTCTTGCTTTATATATATCTTTGACTGCTGAGACGCCTACACTTTTTATCGCACGGAGGCTGTACCTGACAGCTCCGTCTTCAACTGTAAACGGATAGCTGCTTTTGTTCACTGACGGAGGAAGGATACGAATCCCGCTCCCCTTCGCTTCGTAAAGATATTGAGCTATTTTATCCTCATTGCCAATGACGCTTGTAAGCAATCCGCACATAAAATATAAAGGATAATGAGCCTTCAAATACGCAAGCTGGCAGCCGATCATGCTGTATGCCACCGCATGGCTTCTGTTGAAGCCATAGTTTGCGAATTTGACGATTAAATCGTAGACTTCATTTGCAGTGTCTACAGAATACTCCTTTTTTAAGCACCCTTCAACAAAATGGCTTCGCTCTCGGTCAAGAATGTCTTTCTTTTTTTTGCTGACTGCACGTCTGAGCAGGTCCGCCTCACCTAAAGAAAATCCTGCCATACGCGATGCAATCACCATAATTTGCTCCTGATAAACGATGACGCCATACGTATCTTCCAATATCCCTCTTAAATCTTCGTGAGGATAATGAACCGGCACGCGCCCGTGTTTACGGTCAATAAATAACGGAATATTTTCCATCGGACCGGGCCGGTACAGTGCGTTTACCGCGACAATATCTTCTAATCCTGAAGGCTTAAGCCTTTTCAAAACGCTTCTCATCCCTGAGGATTCAAGCTGGAAAATCCCTGTCGTATCCCCTTTTGACAGCAGAGAGAATGTTTTTTCGTCTTGATAGGAAATACTCGAAAGATCTATTTTAATATTTTTTTCTTTTTCAATCATTGAAGTGATCGACTCGATGAGTGTCAGGTTGCGCAAGCCCAAGAAATCCATTTTCAAAAGGCCCAGATCTTCGAGGTGATCCATCGCGTATTGCGTTAAATAGATCCCTTCATGTCCTTCCTGAAGCGGGACAACATCAGTTAACGGTTCCTCACTTAAGACAACGCCGGCCGCGTGGGTTGACGTATGTCTCGGAAGACCTTCTATTTTTCTGGCAATCGTAAATACTTGCTGAAGCAGACTTGACTCACTGAGTCGCTTATTCAGCTCCGCCGATTGTTTTCTCGCATCATCCAAGGTCATGCCCGGCCTTGAAGGTATGAGCTTCGCAAGCTGATCCGCTTCCTTCGGGCTTACACCGAATACCCTTCCGACGTCCCGAAGCGCCGCTTTTGCCGCCAGCGTCCCGAAGGTAATAATCTGCGCGACGTGCATTTCGCCGTATTTCTGCTGAACGTATTGAATGACCTCGTCCCTTCTCGTATCCGGAAAGTCGATATCAATATCCGGCATACTGATCCGTTCCGGGTTTAAAAACCTCTCAAACAGCAGGTGATGCTTGATCGGATCAACGTCCGTGATATAGAGGACATAAGCTACGAGCGATCCCGCCGCAGAACCCCTTCCCGGTCCTGTCACAATCCCTTTTTCATGGGCGTGCTTCATAAAATCCCATACGATCAGAAAATAATCGCTGAACTTCATCCGCTTGATGACATCAAGTTCATATTGAAGACGTCGAATATACTGTTCATCTGGTGTATCGAAGCGGCTGCGAAGCCCTGTCATACAAACATCCGTCAAATAATCATCCGCGGATGTACCGTCTGGAGTCGGAAATGACGGCAGGCGGGTCTGTCCCAGACTGACGTCAACCCAGCATTGTTCTGCAATCTCAACAGATGCTTGCAATGCCTCAGGATGCTCTTGGTATATAACACGCATTTCATCAATGGATTTCAAGTCGAGATCCGGCATCTCTTCGTTTGATGCCTCAGTGAGTTTTTCACCTGACTTTATCGCTTTCAAACAGCGATAGGCAGCCTGATCTTCTTTCCTTATATAATGAACATCGCCTGTCGCCGTGACCGGAATTCCCGTTTCTTCAGACAGCCGGAGGATTTGCTCAGATAAGAATTTATTTTCTTTAAACGGCTGAAAGGATAAATAAAAAGCACCTTTTCCGAATATAGACTGAAAATGAAGTGCGGCTTGAGCGGCCTGGTCAAACAGCCCTCCTTCAAGCAGCATTTCAATATAGCCCTTCTCGCCGGGAGTGATCGCAATAATGCCTTCGCGATAGCTGTTAAGCCATTTTGGCTTCAGGCCGTTTTTTGATTTCGATTGCAGGACGCTGCTGATTTTCAGCAGGTTTTGATAGCCTGTATTTGATTTTGCCAGCAGGACGAGCGGGAAGGCTTCGAGCTCGTCATCATCTGTGAAAACAGAAGCCGTCAAGCCGATAATCGGGTTGATCCCCCTCGCCTTGCATGCTTTATAAAATTGAATAGCTCCGTACATGACATGATCATCTGTCAGCGCCAAAGACGCATATCCGAGCCTGTCAGCTTCACTGACGAGCTCTTCCACAGCCGCGGCGCTGTTTAGCAGGCTGTACCCGCTATGCACTTGCAGGTGAACAAAAGACATGCTATCACCTCTTTCTCCATTACGATCCATTTCTTTCTTCATTATAAGTCGGGTTTTCAAAAGAAACAAATGTTCTTTTTCGAGTCGTCATCATACTTGTCCCGAATGCTCAATATGATATAAAAGGTGAGGTGATCAAGATGGATCAGGAAGCTGGTTTTATGGTAAATTTTATCAACAGTTATTTTATTGCATTAGGGGTGCTGATCGGAGGCGCACTCATCGGAGGCCTTGGAGCATATTTGGCAGGCGAAGCCCCGCTTACGGTCATTACAAAGCTTGCGAACAGATTAAAAATATGGGCGCTGGTCGCCGCTATCGGCGGTACATTCGATGCGGTATACAGCTTTGAACGGGGTATTCTTGAAGGCAATACGAGAGATTTATTCAAGCAGATTCTTCTCATTATCTCGGCCATGGGCGGTGCGCAAAGCGGCTGGCTTATTATTTCATGGCTGACGCAGGAGCATATTTCTTCATGAGAGTGCCGGAGCATTACAAGAAACCGGGATGGCAGCGTTTTTTTGCTGGTATGATGTGCGGAGCCGTGATCAGCTGGTTTTTTTTCCTGTTTACATACGGAACATTCCAGGAGGAGCAGGTTTCCCTCATCGAAAAACAAAAAGAGCACGTCAAAGACTTGAACGACCAAATTTCCATCTATCAGGAAGACCTCCACAAACTAAATGAAGACAATAAAAGAAAACTGCTTATTCAAAGCGTCGATGTCAAATTGCTGAATGGAGAAAAATATAAAATTTCGCAGCCTGATAAAACAAAATTCGAGGAGCATGTGAAGGATGATATTTCAGAGGTCATTACAAAAGATATAGAAAGCGTCTATAAAACGAAGGAGCTTTTAAAACGGACAATTGAAAATAAAGTCTATACGATCAATGAAAAAAAATATGAGGCAGCCGTCAAGGAATTAATTATTTACACAAGGCTTTCGGTAGAAATCGAAATATCATTCGCGACGTAAATATGGAATTTTTTTAAATTTTTCAAACTCCTGTCGCTTTTTCCCATTCTTTTTTATAAACTATAAATGAGGCTTAATAGCGAAAGGAGGAGGAAGGGAAATGGAGGTTTACAGTGACCGTCAGTTAGCAAAAGATCAAGCAGCCCGACTCAGACAAGGTTTTTCTGCATATGCCGAAACAAACTCACTCGCTTCCCTCATCAAAAAAGAACTTCAATCTCACAATCTCCAAGTCTACGAGGACCTTACTGAGTTCGGCTGCTGGTTCATCCCCGTCACAGATGAACACTAAGAGAGAGGGTCTCCCCTCTACTTGTGTTCTTTACATAACGTCTCCAGATCAGCTAAAATCTGTTCCGCTTTATCCCAGCTGTAAATGGAGGCGCCTGAAGCCAGAGGATGCCCTCCGCCGTTATATTTCCGGGCGAGTCCGTTAATAACAGGCCCCTTTGAACGGAATCTGACTCTGATTTGATCGTCTTCTTCTATGAAAAACACCCATGCGCGAATACCTGAGATATTTCCAAGCGTCCCGACAAGCTGCGACGCTTCAGAAGCCGTTGTGCCGAACCTTTCAAGAGTATCCTTTTTGATGAAAACAGAAGCAGCGCCATTTTCAGACAAAGACACATTTTGAAAGATATAGCCGTTAAGCTTCACCACATTCAGTTTTGTTTCATACAATTGATTAAACAGCTCTGAAGAAGAGAACGGATACTTAATAAGCTCGCCAGCATATTTTAATGTTTTTTCCGTTGTATTCGGAAATAAGAAGCGTCCGGTATCACTGACAATGCCGGCATAGATCAGCTTTGCGGCTTTTGTATTCAGCTTCCAGCCGTGCTCTTTTCCTTCTAAATACAGCTCGTAAATCATTTCACTTACTGAGCTTGCATTCGTATCGACCCACAGAAGATCGCCGTAAGGATCTTCGTTCGGATGGTGGTCGATTTTCATTAGTTTGGCGCCTGATAAATAACGCTGATCGTCGATTCTTTCCTGATTTGCCGTATCGCAGACGATCACAAGGGCGCCTTTATATGTTTCATCATCCACCTCATCGAGGGTATATAAGAAAGAGAGGGACGGTTCTGGCGTGCCGACCGCAAAAATATTTTTTTCAGGATACGTTTCACGCAGGATTTCCGTAAGTCCGCACTGAGATCCGTAGGCATCCGGGTCAGGGCGCACATGTCTATGTAAGATAATCGTGTCATATAATGATATGGTTCTGATCAATTCTGTTTTCATTTGATACTCCTTTATTGTTTTTTTTCATTAAATCACATTCTCTGCCGACGGAAAAGAAAAATAACGTCAAAACCAAGCCCGTTTTTGTATAGAATGGGTTTGTAAACTTTTACGATGGAGGATTTCATTTATGCTGGTTCTTGTTTTTTTGATTGGGCTTTCAGCCTGCTTTTATGTGTACTATAAAGTAAAAGGCGTACGGGCAAAGCAATCTTTGGAAAAAGAAATCTTTTCAGCAAAATCTAGCATGGCATTAGGATCGCTGGTGCTGTTTTACGGACTCAATCAAATGATATTATTCCATTCAGTATTAACGCTAGTAATCGGCGGCATCTTTATCGTCATCGGAGCCGGAAGCGCATGGGCAGGTTATAAAGCCTACAGCCATTACAATCCCCTTCACGCCAAAGAAGCTGAAAGAGATCACGCGTAAGGGGCGCCTGAGACGTCCCTTAGCTTCTTTCCATCAGCTGAACCATCAGCATTGCTTTAGACACGATATGGCCTTGGCTGTGCACTTCAACTTCCATTTTTCCGAACTTTCTTCCAGCCTCTAAAATGCGCGGCTTGACTTCGATGACCGACTCCATCTGCACAGGCTTCAAAAAGAAAATGGTGATGCTTTCTATCACTAGTTCGCCGCGTTTTTTCGAGCGCAAAAACCGATTGGCCGCTTGCGTCAAAATGGTCGTAAACACGCCATAAGAAATCGTCCCCAGCTGATTTGTCATTTGCGGTGTTACTTCATACTGATAAACCGTCTGATCCTGTTTATCCTCATCCTCATCTTTAAATCCTCTTGAGACGATATCATCAAGCTTTTCCCCGACTTGAGGCTGCTTTTGAATCATTTGAAGAGCTTTCAGCACGTCTTGGCGGCTGATCATGCCAATGAGCTTTTGGTGTCCGTCAGTGACGGGAAGCACTTCGATCCCTTCCCATACCATCATTTGCGCCGCTGAGGCGACAGACGTTTTTCCAATAACCGTAACCGGATTTTTTGTCATGACTTTTTCAATGGGTGCATTCCGGTCGTGACCTGCGATATCTTTCGAGGTCAAGATCCCGTGGATTTTCATTTGTTCGTCGACAACCGGGAAACGCCCATGGCCCGTTTCAAAATTTTTCTCGTACCATTTTTCAAGTTTATCCTTGGGTGAAAGATATATCGTACGGTCAGCGGGCGTTAAAATGTCCTCCACCAGAACGATTTCTTTTTTGATCAGCTGGTCATAAATCGCCCGGTTAATCATAGCGGCGACTGTAAAGGTGTCATAGCTAGTGGATAAAATCGGCAGCTCAAGCTCGTCTGCCAGCTGCACGATGCTGTCATCTGTGTTAAATCCGCCCGTTACAAGTACAGCGGCGCCTGCCTCAAGCGCCTGTCTGTGTGCATTGATTCGATTTCCGACAATCAAAAGATTCCCGGCTGCCGTATACCGCATCATCGCATCCAGCTCCATTGCACCTATGACAAATTTATTTAATGTCTTATGGAGTCCGGCCCGGCCTCCGAGCACTTGTCCGTCTATGACGTTTACAACCTCTGCATAGGTAAGCTTTTCGATATTTTCTTTTTTCTTTTGTTCAATTCTGATTGTTCCGACACGTTCAATCGTACTGACAAAGCCTTTATTCTCTGCTTCCTTGATTGCTCTGTACGCCGTGCCTTCACTTACTTTCATTTCCTTTGCGATTCTCCGCACAGAAATTTTTTCACCGACAGGCAGCGAATCAATATATGTTAAAATTTGTTCATGCTTAGTTGCCAAACCTTTCACCTCTAAGGGACAGTCTTCTGCTTTTATTATAAGGGCTCGGATGATTGATTCGCAATGAGGCAGGAAAATAAAAAGCATCTCCTGATTTTCAGGAGATGCTTTCAGTGTTTAAAGCTCAATCGTTTCACCTACGGCCATGACTTTTCCGACTCCGCCCGGCAGGCTGTCTGCAAATGCTTCCGGGTCTTGCTCGATGACCGGGAATGTATTGTAATGAACCGGAACGACTTGTTTTGCCCGCAGCCATTCTGCAGCTAGCTTGGCATCTTCAGGCCCCATCGTAAAGTTGTCACCGATCGGCAGGAAGGCAAGATCAATATGGTTCAGCTCCCCGATCAGCTTCATGTCAGAGAAAAGAGCCGTATCACCGGCGTGGAAGATTGTTTTGCCTTCGACAGTCAGCAGAATACCGGATGGCATGCCCGTGTAGGTGATCGTTTTATTTTCTTCGTCAGATATGGCAGATCCATGAAAGGCCTGTGTAAGCTTCACTTTCCCAAAATCAAACTGATGGGAGCCGCCGATGTGCATAGGGTGAACATTTAACCCTTTCCATCCCAAATATACAGCCAGCTCATTCGGTGCCACAACCAGCGCGTTATTTTGCTTTGCGATTTGCTCAGTGTCACCCACGTGGTCATTGTGGCCGTGAGTCAATAAGATAGCGTCCGCTTTTGCATCCTCCGGCTTCAAGTCGGTTAACGAATTTCCTGTCAAAAACGGGTCAAATAAAATATGGTGGTCATTCGTTTCTACTGCAACTACAGAATGTCCGTGATACGTTACTTTCATTTCCTTCACCTCGTCACTTTGTTTTTGATGTTTCATTTTCCCTCTTTAAGATGCTGAAAAACTTATGTGGATTGATTCTTGTTAATCACATTGAGGCCCCCGGTTGCTTCAATTACAGTTCCTGTTACCAGGTCTGAGTTCTCTTCGCACAAAAAGGCAATGATTCTGGCGATATCTTCACCGGTGCCGGATCTTCCTATCGGCGTTTTTTCTTTGCCGATACGCTGTCTGGCTTCCTCAATTGACGCTTCCTTCATGTCGCCGACAATGTCGCCCGGGCAAACCATATTAGCGGTTATGCCCGATTCGGCTTCTTCTATCGCAATTGTTTTTGTTAAAGAAGCCAATCCCACTTTTGCGGCGCCGAAAGCGGAGCGGTGAAGCCAGCCGGGTGCGTGTGCCGCGCCTTGAAATCCGTACGTGATGATACGCCCAAATTGCTGTTTCCTCATGACCGGAATAACTGCTTTGAATAAGTGAAAGACGGCGCTTAAATTCCCTTCCAGCATACCGTACCATTCGTCATCGGTATAATCGGCTAACTTTTTTCGTTCAAATATGTATGGCCCCGCGTTGTTAATCAAAAAGTCGATTCTCCCGAAGCGGTCCAAGGCAGCGTCTGCGATGCGCAGCAAATCTTCTTTTTTAGTGACATCACCTTTTACAAATTGCAGCCGGTCAAGGTAATCAGGACAGGCATCCTTCAGGCGGTTTACTGCCTCTTCATCCTGCCTGTAATTCACTGTTACTGAATACCCCTTTGCAAGCAATGTTTCAGTCACTTTGCGGCCTAATCCCTTCGAACCGGCAGTAATTAAAGCATGTCGCACATGAATACCTCCCAAAGCAACGTTGCCGCTTTTCAATAAAGTGTTTCTTCTTCTACTTTACTATAAAAGGCCGTCAATATCACTTTTTACACTTTGCCATACAAAAAAAGCTGCCTATAATAGACAGCTTATTCCGCAGAAGATGAAGGCTCTTGATCCGGGATATCCACATAACCGCTTTGATATGCTTCGGAAATGAGCCGTGTTGTCTCCTGGCTTTCTTGTTCATCATAAATATAGCGTTCCGGTTCTTTTTTCATCCTTCTGCCTCCCATCATTATAGAGGTAGGTTGGCTATAAAGACGGGATTTTATGAAGGAAATTTTAACAAACTCCGGCAGCCACACAAGCTTTCGCCTTTACGAGCGCCTCCTCTACCTGTTTGAAGCCCGTGCCTCCTGCGCTCATTCTTTTTTCGACCGCATGATAAGGATCCAAAACAGTGTAAATATCTTCTTCGAAGAGATCGCTCGCCTTCTGAAAATCGTCAAACGGCATGTCGCTTAAATAAATTCCTTTTTCGATGCATGTGTACACAAGCTTTCCGACCACTTCGTGCGCTTCTCTGAATGGCATTCCTTTCTTCGCTAAATAATCAGCCAGTTCCGTCGCATTTGAAAAGTCTTGTTTTGTCGCTTGCTTCATGACGTCTTTGTTAACAGTCATTGTTTGAATCATGCCTGTGAAGATTTGCAGGCTGCCTTCGACCGTTTTCACCGTGTCAAACATGCCTTCTTTGTCTTCCTGCAGGTCTTTGTTATAAGCGAGCGGAAGGCCTTTCATGATCGTAAACAGCCCCATCATGTCACCGTACACGCGTCCTGTTTTGCCGCGGATCAGCTCAGCCATATCCGGGTTTTTCTTCTGCGGCATCATGCTGCTTCCCGTTGCGTACGTATCGTCTAGCTCAATGAATTTAAACTCCTGCGAGCACCACAGAATGATTTCTTCAGAGAAACGGGAAAGGTGCATCATCAGCATGCTGCTGTTGCTTAAAAATTCCAGAATGAAGTCTCTGTCGCTGACGCCGTCGAGGCTGTTTTCATAAATGGAATCAAAGCCGAGCAGCTCTGCTGAATACTCACGATCGATCGGGAAGGTGGTACCCGCGAGCGCTCCGCAGCCGAGCGGAGATTTGTTGATCCGCTTCATTGAATCCTGAAAACGTTCCTTGTCGCGCTCCAGCATCCAGAAATACGCAAGCAGATGGTGCGCGAATGAAATCGGCTGGGCGCGCTGAAGATGAGTATAGCCCGGCAGAATGGTTTCAACATTTGCTTCTGCCTTATCAATGAGCGCGCCTTGAAATGCCTCTATCAGCTCGATAATGTGAGTGACATGGTTTTTCAAGTACAAATGCATGTCAGTTGCCACCTGGTCATTCCGGCTTCTTCCGGTATGCAGCTTGCCGCCGAGAGGGCCGATTTCGTCAATGAGCATTTTCTCAATGTTCAAATGAATATCTTCATAATCAACTGAGAATTCTAATGCACCGTCTTCTGCTTTTTGCAAAAGGGCATTCAGTCCCTCACGGATTTTCAGCTCTTCTTCTTCTGTCAGGATACCGCATTTTTTCAGCATGGCAGCATGTGCGAGAGACCCTGTAATGTCTTCAGTCACTAAATGTTGGTCAAATGATATGGACGCGCCGAATTCGTCGACCCATTTTTCCGGTGTTTTTTGGAATCGGCCTCCCCAAAGCTTCTTCATGCTTTAATCTGCTCCTTCTTTTTCACGATGCTGTTCACTTTTGTCGGAAGTCCCCAAAGCTCGATAAATCCGATTGCCGCATGGTGGTCAAACGCATCGTCTTTTGTATATGTTGCAAGCTTTTCATCATATAGAGAGTATTCTGATTTACGCCCTTCTACAATCGCATGGCCTTTAAACAGCTTCACGCGAACGATGCCTGTAACGTGTTTTTGCGTTTCTTTTAAGAAAGCGTGCAGCGCGTCTTTTAAAGGCGAGAACCATAAGCCGTTGTAAATGATTTCTGACAGCTTTTGTTCAATGGCCGGTTTAAAGTGTGCGACCTCTTTCACTAATGTCAAATCTTCCAGTTCTTTGTGTGCTTTGATAAGCGTCATCGCACCCGGGCATTCGTATACTTCACGGGATTTAATGCCGACAAGGCGGTTTTCCACGTGGTCGATACGTCCGACACCATGCGCGCCTGCAATTTCGTTCAGTTTTAAAATTAATTCAGAAAGTGAGTAAGAGACGCCGTCAATGGATACAGGCACGCCTTGTTCAAATGCGATTTCTATCACTTCCGGCGTGTCCGGCGTTTTTTCCAGCGGCGCTGTAAGGTCGTATGCTCCTTCTGGCGGAGCAGCCCACGGATCTTCTAAAATGCCGCACTCATTTGCGCGTCCCCAAAGATTTTGATCAATGGAATATGGGCTGTCAAGATTAATCGGAATTGGAATGCCGCGGCTTGCCGCATATTCAATTTCTTCTTCACGAGACCATTGCCATTCCCGAACCGGAGCGATGACTTCAAGGTCAGGATTCAATGATTTAATTGATACCTCAAAACGCACCTGGTCATTTCCTTTCCCTGTGCATCCGTGCGCAATTGCCTGCGCCTCTTCTTTTTCTGCGATCTCGACTAATTTTTTTGCAATAAGCGGCCGAGACAATGCGGACACGAGCGGATATTTCCCTTCATACATCGTGTGAGCCTGCAAAGATAACAGCGCGTAATCCTGGGCGAATTCTTCTTTTGCATCGATCACGTAAGAATTTGTTGCGCCGACTTCAAGCGCTTTTTGCTGAACAAACGCCAGATCCTTGCCTTCGCCGACATCCAGACAGCAGGCGATGACATTATACCCTTGCTCTTGAAGCCATTTTATCGCGACGGAAGTATCGAGACCCCCTGAGTATGCTAATACGACTTTTTTCTGTTCTGCCATGATAAAAATCTCCTCTCAACCCTGTTTCTTTTGTATAAAAATAAATTATATTTAATAAAAATACATTTTGTATGTATATACTTTAACAAGTAAGTTCCTTTTTTTCAAGCCTTTTATTAAAAAAACTTCACCCATTTTTCCGGGTGAAGTTTCGTAGTATTTATTCATTTACTTGTCTTTTCTGATTTCTCTGACCACATGGGCGAGCTCCGGAATAATCAGCTTATTCATCGCCAGCTTTACCGCACCGCTGGAGCCTGGCGTTGAAAAAACGGCTGTATGTTGGATAACGCCGGCTGCGGCTCTCGACATGATCGCACTGGAGCCGATGTCTTCTGTATAACTGAGCATCCTGAATATTTCTCCAAAGCCGGGCAGCTCTTTAGAAAACAACGGCGAAATGGCTTCAATGGTGACGTCCCTCTTTGCAATACCCGTCCCGCCGTTTAAGAGGACCGCGTCCGTCTGATCATCCATGCATCCCGCTAAGACAGACCGCTGCAGGGCATCCTTTTCGTCTTTCACAATTTCATATGCAGCAATCTGATGGCCGGCTTCTTCTAAAGATGAGATCATCAGCCTGCCGCTTTTATCCGTTTCTTCCGTTCTCGTATCACTGACAGTAATCACTTTGCACCGGACAATATCGGGTGCTTCTTGTTTATGCTCTTGAACGCTCATTGGCTCACCTCTTTGTATTTTTGTCTACCTTTATGATGCTTCAACAAAAAAGCACATTCAAGTGAATGTGCTTTTTGCATTATTTAGCTAAACGAACAACGTCTCGTGCAATCATGACTTCCTCATCAGTCGGAATGATCATAACTTTTACTGGAGAATGAGGGTAGCTGATGAACGCTTCCTCACCGCGTACGTTATTAAGCGCAGGATCCCAGTATACACCCATAAATTCCAGACCGCGAAGAACGCGTTCTCTGACTTCTACGCTGTTTTCACCGATACCGGCAGTAAAGATAATCGCATCAACACCGCTCATTCTGGCAGCGTAAGAACCGATGTATTTGTGGATGCGGCTCGCGAAGACTTCAAGCGCAGTTTCCGCACGCTCATTTCCTTGTTTCGTTGCTTCAACGATGTCACGAAGATCGCTTGAGAAACCGGAGATGCCAAGCAGTCCGCTTTTTTTGTTTAATGTATTCAGTACTTCGTCAGCTGTCTGGCCTGTTTTCTCCATAATGTATGGGATCAGGGCAGGGTCGATGTTTCCAGAGCGTGTACCCATTGCAACACCGGCAAGCGGCGTGAAGCCCATAGATGTATCAATTGATTTTCCGCCTTCAACAGCTGCAATACTTGCGCCGTTACCAAGGTGGCAGGAAATCAGGCGTAAATCTTTTAACGGACGGCCGAGAAGCTCTGCCGCACGCTCAGTCACATATTTATGTGAAGTGCCGTGGAAGCCGTATTTACGAATACCGAATTTTTCATAATATTCGTATGGCAGGCTGTACAGGTAAGACTGCTCAGGCATTGTCTGGTGGAATGCCGTATCAAAAACAGCAACCGCAGGAACATTTGGAAGCACTTCTTTAAAGGCTTTAATTCCGACGATATTTGCCGGGTTGTGCAGCGGCGCCAATTCAGAAATATCTTCAATCTCCTGAATTGTTTCGTCCGTTAATAAAACGGAATCGCTGAATTTTTCTCCGCCGTGTACCACGCGGTGTCCAATTCCGTCAATTTCATTTAAATCTTTGATAATGCCGAATTCTGTCAGCTTATTAAGCAGCATTTTAACCGCTACCGCATGATCAGGTATATCAGTTACTTCTGTATTTTTTTCGCCGTTTACAGAAATCGTGAACACACTGTCGGCGATACCGATTCGTTCAACTAAGCCCTTCGTTAAAACGGTTTCTGAAGGCATTTCGAAAAGCTGAAATTTCAAAGACGAGCTTCCTGCGTTAATTGCAATAATTTTGGACATGATTGACGCTCCTTTTTACTCTGTATCAACATCTTCGTTTTTCGTACTTTTTTCCCGGGTGAATCATCATTTTCTCCCGAAAAATATCTGACTTTTCCATTTAAACATTGTCATGTCGGCTTTTCAAGTCAACTTACGTATTGATAACGCTTACAAAAAGAAGTCGTTATTTTCAGACACATTACCTATGCGCTTAACATTGATTAACGCTTACATTCTGCAGTTTCTCCTTTCGTATTTTGTGTTTTGAAACCCTATTCAATTCGTTTATCTGCCCCCAGATATTCATACAAAAAAACAGCTTAAGCTTCCTCATATGACGGACGCTCAAACTGTTTTTTCATTTCTATTTTTCCTTAGTAAACCACGCATCTATTTGCGCCATCATGTCGAGCATCGCCTTCTGGTTGGAGAAAGACGGCAGATTCGCAAGCAGAATTTGGTTCGGCGCTTTCGTCTCTTCATCTGTTTTCTGAAGCACAAGGATACTTTTGGCATGGGCTTCGTCTTTAAAAATTGATTTCGGCAGCTGCAATAATGCATTGATATGAACCTTGTCCTTGAAAAACTGCTTCAGTTTGTCGCTTTGAGAGCTTTCAAACAAATGATTCGGGATCATAAAGAACAGGTAGCCGCCCGGTTTCGTATGCTTGACGCTTTGCTCAATAAACAAATGATGAGCGAAGGAATGGCCTTCATCCGCTTTCAGTTCAAAGGCTTTTGCCCCTTCGTCATTCGGATAATAGCCAACCGGCAGATCGCATATCACTGTGTCAACCGGATCGATAAACAGCGGCTCGAGGCTGTCCTGGTGGAACAGTTCCAGTTCTTTTTTCAGAAGGTTCGCCTGGTCATAGGCGATTTTCAAGAGCACGTCATCTATCTCTATGCCATAGCTTTTCGCCGTATTTTCAGACAGCTGGTTTAACACGGTGAACAGAAGATTTCCCGTTCCGACAGCCGGATCAAGAAGCGTTAACTCCTTTTTTCCCGCCATAAACTTATTTACCAGATAACTGATAAAAAGCCCAATTGTGTCCGGCGTCATTTGTCTGTTTGGATGAGATATATCCTTTAATCCCTTTAGGACGGCAAGCTGGAATGCTTTGCGCACCCACTCGTGCTCATATGTGTCAAATTCGGCTTTTTCAAGCAGTGCTTGAAGCTTTTCAGCCTTCTCATTCGGCAGCTTCAGCTGATCCGTTTTTTCAAGAAAATACATTTCTCCCGCTTCGGCAAGCGCTTCTATATATGAAATCTGCAATTCATTTTTTATGATGATCGCGGCATCATCCAGCAGCCCGTATACCGCACCTACATGATCGTTTTGCATAATGTGTTCCTCCTTGCCATGAAAAAAGCTCCGGCGGCAGCCTGGAGCTTTTTTCACCTGCTTACTTCAATAATGCCTTGGCAGCCTCAATCGGCTCTTCATAATTCGGGTGGTTCGTTGCTTCGCTTACATATTCAGCGTAAACGACTTTTCCGTTCTCATCAAGCACAAATACGGAACGCGCAAGCAGACGAAGTTCTTTTATGTATACACCGAACGCTTCGCCAAATGACATGTCTTTGTGGTCTGACAGAGTTTCCACTTTGTCAATTCCGTTTGCTCCGCACCAGCGCGCCTGTGCAAATGGAAGGTCCGCACTGATTGTGTAAATGTTGACATCTCCAAGCTTTGCAGCCTCTTCGTTAAAGCGGCGGGTTTGTGCATCGCAAACGCCTGTGTCAATTGAAGGGATAACAGAAATAATCGTTACTTTTCCTTTCATGTCAGCTAACGATTTTTCTTCAAGGCTGTTTGTCAGCACTGTGAAATCAGGAGCTTGATCCCCTACTTTCACTTCTTGTCCGACAAGCGTAACCGGACCGCCTTTGAATGTAATTTCAGCCATTATAATTCCTCCCTTTCGTATGTATGTCTCTATCATAGTAAAGTTTCTTGCAAACTGCAAAGTTTATGCCAAAAAAAAGTTAACTGCGGCCGCCGCAGTTAACCCTTCTTTAATAATTCATATTGTTCATTTGGTTTTGATTTTGGCCTTGGTTTTGATTCTTGTTATTTTTCTTAAACATTTGCTGTATGCGTTCCAGTGTTTGAGGGGCTGCGTCTAGAATTTTCTCAATCAAATGAGTATTTTCATCTAAATGAAGCATTCTGATGCCAGTCGAACCGACAATTAAAAACGCGATCGGCGTAATGGACACACCGCCTCCGCTTCCGCCTCCGAAGGGCAGTTTTTGTTCTCTTGTTTCATCGTCTTCCGATTTTTTCTCAGCCGGCTTGCCGCCAAACTCGCTGCCGCCTGCAGCGAATCCGAATCCGACTTTAGAAACGGTTAAAATCACGCTTCCATCCGGTGTTTCAACCGGATCCCCGATGATTGTGTTAACATCAATCATTTCCTTCAAGTTTTCCATTGCGGTTTTCATTAAACCTTGGATGGGATGGTCTGCCATATACGCTTCCTCCTTAAACTGATGAATCATTCTTTGAAGTCATTCGAGCTGACGGATTCTTCTTTAATACAGAAAGCTCCCGTCCGTATTTGACGAATTTGAAAGCTGCAAGCATAGCATGTCCAAAGCGAAAAAAGAATATACACTGAAAATGGGTCTTGGAAACAGGGACTTGAAACGATGGAATCACTTCATAAACAGGCTTGTTCACAAAGTCTAAATGGTCATGAAGCATAGCTGCGATAGCGCCTTTGACTCCCCATACGGCACCCGTTAACACACCTGTCACCGCTGCGTCATGAATCCCGATAACTGTGATCCATTCGAGTTTTGTGATATGCAAATGCGCCATAAAAGAGGCGCTGATTTTCCTTAACTTAGTGACATGATGCAGAAGCATTTCAATGTTATTGATGCTTTGCTGCACATCATCAAACGTAATTTTTTTCTTGCTGCTGCTTTTATTCACTTTCGATTTTGTGTTCTGTCTGATATTGACTGTTCCGTCATCTTTGTTCACCTTAATCGCCGGAATTGTTTTTTTAATCCGAACCAGGCCAAACAGCGTTGTAATCTTCAAAGTTATTTTGTCATTATCCTCAGCATGAAGATACTCCGCGGCAACATGAATTTTCATTCTGAGAAGCAGCACGATACCTATAAGAATAAGAATGGCTGACAGCACATATACCATATTCTTCACTTCCTCTAGGAAGCATTATCGCCCATTCAGCAAAAAATAAACCCGGACGGGGTCCGGGTTTATTTGTTATTTACGATATAATTTTTCGTGCACCACAGTTGTATCAGCAATGTAATCATGAATCCCCTGTTTTTTAGGAGAAAAAGCGATGACGATATATAAAATCCAAATCTTATCAATATACCGCCCGACCACTTCACGGAAAATCACAGTGCTCCATGTCAGCTTATGGCCCTGCTTGACAGAAATTACTTTGAGGCCGAACACCATTTTTCCGAGCGTTTGCCTGAAGTATTTGGTCATCAGCGCAAAATATGCCAGATAAACGAAAAGCGTTGTGATGCTGTACGCTGAGATGGTGAACATGCCGGATGTTTTCGGCAGATCCAGTAAAGTAAAGATGGGAGAAACGATTAAATGGTTTAACCCCCACACAACGAGCCAATCAAGCAGGAAAGCCCAAAAACGGACCCAAAAGCCCGCATATGCGTGTGTGAGCTGTTCCGCTTGATCCGGGCCTGCGATGTCGCTGCGCTCTAACTCTTCATATGTCGCATCCATTATTGACCCCTCCTACTTCGCATAGAGATACATCATTCTCGGCGAACCGGATTGTGAAAGAACTTCTTTCATATTCAGAAAATCAATTTCACTTTTAAACATTTTGTTCGCTCCCATGGTAAACAGAGAGCCTAATCCGAAGCTTTCCTCGTAAGAGACGACAGAAGCGTTTTTCAAGTTTTTATGATCTTTTTTCATGGCCGCAATTGTATCATCATAAAATCCGAGTTCATCCACAAGATTCAGTTTTTTCGCCTGCCGCCCGTCATACACGCGTCCGTCCGCGATTTTCTTTACTTCCGCTTTCGATATGCCGCGGCCTTCTGAAATGACATCGACAAAGCCTTCATAGGAGTTATCAACCATAGATTGCATAATATTTTTTTCTTCTTTTGTCATCTCACGGGAAGGAGACATAATATCCTTGTGAGCCCCGCTTTTAATGGTCTCAAAAGAGATGCCGAGCTTATCAGCCAGCTTTGAGTAATTCACGCTCTCCATGATAACCCCAAGAGATCCTGTCAGGGTTTCCGGTGTCGCAAAAATTTTATCGGCAGCTGTTGAGATATAATAACCTCCGGAAGCTGCCATCGATCCCATTGACACATAGATTGGTTTTTTTGTTTCTTTTTTTACTTCTTCCAGTTTTTTATGTATTTCGGCACTTTCATACACTCCGCCTCCCGGAGAGTTTACCTTGAGTACGATCCCTTTAACCGCATCATCCTCTTTTGCCTGCTCAAGATTTTTTAAGAATGTTCGGTGGTTATACCCGTCTGAACCGAGCAGACTGCTTGAATCACCATTATCCTGAATGGTGCCGCTGACCTCCAAAACGGCGATTTTGCTGGAAAGGCTTCCGTTTTCAAGCGTCACTTCCTGGGATTCATCTGTCAGTGACGTAAGGTCTGTTTGAGCACCCTTGACACTTTCAAAGAAACTCATTGAGATACTGACGATGATGGACACACCAAAAATTCCAAGGGCGATCACTAATGCAATCCATCTTTTTGCATTCATTTTTTCTCCTCCTTTTTCCCAACTCTCTCATTATACGATTCAAATAAAAAAATGTTTCATTGATGAGAAAGCTCCGGCTTAACGGGCTGCCGGCAAACGTGGTACACTTATGACCAAAGGTATTTTATCACAAATACTGGATGGCAGAAAAATTTAAATATGACAGCAAAGGGGAAATGGGATATGACCGATCATCGCCGTAATGTTTATTTTTTTCACAAACAGGACCAGGACACAAATAAACAAGTCAGCTCCTTGACACAATTGGCTGAAGAAAACGGATTTACTGTTGTCAATCAGCCTTCTGACGCCAATATTATTGCCAGTGTAGGCGGAGACGGTACATTTTTGCAGGCGGTCAGAAAGACGAATTTCCGTGACGACTGCTTATACGTCGGCATCACCAAAAAGGGGAAAGCTCATTTATACTGTGATTTTAATAGTGATGAGCATGAAAAAATGGTGGATGCGATGACGTTTGAACAAATTGAGGTCAGAAAATATCCGCTGATTGAAGTGACAGTGGATCAGACCAGTCCTTTTCATTGTTTAAACGAAGTTTCCATTCGTTCGAGCATAATTAAAACCTTTGTGATGGATGTGCTGATTGACGATCTGCACTTCGAAACGTTCAGAGGAGACGGGATGATTATTTCCACGCCTACAGGCAGCACAGCTTATAATAAGTCTGTGGCCGGAGCTGTCGTTGATCCGCTGCTTCCCTGCATGCAGGTGACGGAGCTTGCTTCGCTTAACAATAATACCTACCGCACTCTAGGCTCTCCGTTTGTCCTCAGCTCTGAACGAAAGCTGACGCTTCGTGTGGTGCAAGCCGGAAATGAACACCCGATTATCGGTTTGGACAATGAAGCACTCAGCACAAGAAACGTGAAAACGATTGAAATCAAGCTGTCTGATAAAAAAATAAAAACAGTGAAACTAAAGGACAATTCATTTTGGGAAAAAGTAAAACGGACATTTTTATAGAAAAAGAAAAGGACAGGCTATTCGCCTGTCCTCAGCTTGTAGAGAAAACGATGTTTTTTCTACAAGCTTTTTTGTTTTGTGCTGTTTCTTTGGGTTTTCAGCTGATTTCAGAAACAGAAAAAGAGCTCCCACATACCTAGCCCTGCTTGGCTAGGTATGTGGCAATCTTCTTCATGTTCTGGCATGCGGCTGTGAGGAGAACTTGTTCGCTCACATTCCGTTGTCCCCTCAACCTGCAATAGCGAAGCCCATGCAGCTGTTTTGAATCTGCAAAGCTTCGCTCTATTTTTTCTTTTCTTTTTTTGTAGAGGTTTTTTCCTGAAACAGTCAAGCGATTTTGCCTGATCTTTTCTTTGTGGTCTTCCCATACATGCCGGGTGATGACCTTTTGGCGGTTCTTTGACTTCGTGCATTGTTCAAGCAATGGGCATGCGGAACAGATTTCAGGATTTGATTTATATGATCGGTAGCCTTTTCGATTAGTTGTTGCGTATGTAAGTGTTTGGTGATGTGGACAAATGTATCTATCTTGTTCACTGTCATAATGAAATTTCCATTTTGGAAACAAGCCCTGCGTAGGGTGATAACGTCTATGTGCGATGACACCAAAGATTTGGCGGTCAGATAATCCTTTACAGATCGGAGTCGTTAAATATCCGGAATCAAGAGCGACGGCTTCTACTTGAAAACCAAATCGTGCGATTTGGTGATCTAATCGGTCAAGATAAG
>NZ_JAJHVY010000036.1:0-144872 GCF_020861455.1 Bacillus sp. AF23 | reverse complement strand
GATGAACATGAAAGTTCGTTGGGAACTTGGGTGGAACCACGGGTTAATCACACACACTCGTCCCTTATAAGAGGGACGGGTGTGTTTTTTTATATACATATAGAAATGCGATGAAAAGGACATGAATGATATTTACGGTTTTCAGAGAGGGAAGGAAAGGTGCGAGCTTCCCAGCTTAGGAATATCATTTACCGCCTTGGAGCAGCGTTGGGGAACAGTCAGTATCCAATGCCGTTTATGCTGCGTTACAGCACCGAGCCGATGAACATGAAAGTTCGTTGGGAACTTGGGTGGAACCACGGGTTAATCACACACTCGTCCCTTACAGAGGGACGGGTGTGTTTTTTTATATACAACAATGAATAAGGAGTGTTTGAAATGAGTAAACATGTTAGTATTCAGCTTCCGGACGGACAGGTAAAGGAATATCCGAAAGGCACTACAGTCAAAGAGGCGGCTGCGTCCATCAGCTCCAGTTTGGAAAAGAAAGCAGCAGCGGGGCAGGTTAATGGCCGGCTCGTTGATGTCAGCTTCAAGCTGGAGGAAGATGCTGAGCTTTCAATTATCACACTGGATTCTCCAGAAGGCTTGCAGGTGCTTCGCCATACATCAGCGCATGTGCTGGCTCAGGCAGTGAAACGGCTGTACGGCGAAGCGTACTTGGGGATAGGGCCTGTCATTGAAGACGGATTTTATTATGATATGAAGCTTGATCGGAGTCTGACTTCCGGAGATTTAGAGGCCATCGAAAAAGAGATGAAGCATATTATAAACGAAAATATGGATATCAAGCGAATAGAGGTTTCTTACGAGGAGGCTGAAGCGCTTTTTGCAGAGAAAGGCGAGCCGTTTAAGCTGGAAATTTTGAAAGACATTCCGCGCGGGGAGAACATGACGCTGTATCAGCAGGGAGAATTTGTTGACCTGTGCCGCGGGCCGCATCTTCCTTCGACAGGAATGATCAAGGCGTTCAAATTAACACGGGTGTCGGGTGCTTATTGGCGAGGAGACAGCCAAAATGAAGTCCTTCAGCGGGTGTACGGTGTTGCGTTTCAAAAGAAAAAAGATCTCGAGGCGCATCTGCATATGCTGGAAGAAGCAGCGAAACGGGATCACCGCAAGCTGGGAAAACAATTAGAGCTGTTTATGTTCTCGGAAGAAGCCCCGGGGATGCCTTTTTATTTGCCAAAAGGGCAGATTGTCCGCAATGAGCTGGAACGCTTTTCGCGTGAACTGCAAACAAATGCCGGCTACGCCGAGGTGCGTACGCCGTTTATGATGAATCAGCGGTTATGGGAGCAGTCAGGGCACTGGGACCATTATCGCGACAATATGTATTTTTCGGAAGTAGATCAGACTGCATTTGCAATGAAGCCGATGAACTGCCCCGGCCATATGCTCATCTTTAAAAACAGCCTGTACTCCTATCGGGATCTGCCGATTCGTATGGCGGAGTTCGGCCAGGTGCACCGCCATGAATACAGCGGTGCTCTAAACGGAATGCTCCGCGTCCGGACGTTCTGCCAGGATGACGCGCATATCTTTGTTCGGGAGGATCAAATCGAGAGTGAAATCAAAGAAGCCATTCGGCTGATTGACGAGGTATACCGCACATTCGGTTTCGAGTATACGGTTGAGCTTTCCACTCGTCCGGAGGATTCATCAGGTGAAGACAGCGTGTGGGAAATGTCTGAAAACGCCTTGAAACACGTCCTTGAGGATCTGGGTCTTCCTTATGAAGTAAACGCAGGGGATGGAGCGTTTTACGGAGCGAAAATCGATTTTCATATTAAAGACGCTCTGAAGCGGAGCCACCAATGCGCCACAATCCAGCTTGATTTTCAAATGCCGGAAAAATTTGATTTAACATATATTAATGAGCACAATGAAAAGGTTCGTCCCGTTGTCATTCACAGAGCGGTATTCGGCTCAATTGACCGTTTCTTCGGCATTCTGATCGAGCATTTTGGCGGAGCTTTTCCAGTCTGGCTTGCGCCGGTGCAGGTCCAAATTATACCGGTTTCCCACGTTCATATGGACTACTGCGAAAAGGTGCAGTCTGAGCTAAAGCGGCTCGGGATAAGAGTCAATATTGATGAACGCAATGAAAAGCTTGGCTACAAAATCAGAGAATCACAAATGCAGAAAATCCCGTACATGCTGGTGCTAGGGGATCAGGAAGTGAATGAAAAGGCCGTAAACGTCCGTCAATTCGGACATCAGAAGAGTGAACAAGTTCCTTTTCAGGTATTTAAAGAGAATATTGTCAAACAGGTGAAAAATCGAAGCATGTAGGAGAAAAGTTGCGAATTCGCTGTTTGCTTTTTTGACTTTCCCTATCTGGTATCAGTAAAATAATAAGTAATCATATCGTTCGTATGTTATGAATGCATCTCGAAATGGGGAAATCTACATGGATCATGACAAACTGGAAGCAAATTTGCTGGATCACGCACTTACAAAATATTTGAAAAGCACGAAGCAATTAGATGAAGCCACCGTTCCGAAACACGTAAATAATGTAAGAGGATTTATTCTGCGGATCATATACAGGCATGGGAGCTGCACCATAAAGGACATTCTAAAAGAGGTCACGCTGTCTCCGTCTGCCACCACAACCGCTCTGAATCACTTAGAGCAGGAAGGGTTTATTAAGAGATCCAGAAATAACAATGACCGCCGCACCGTTTGGATTACGCTTTCTGAATCGGGGCAGGCAGCGGCTCTTCAAATGATTCAAAATCGCCAGCAGCTGATTGACGGCATGTTTGAACGTTTGACTGCCGAAGAGAAGGCAGCGTTTTTAGCTATTATTGAAAAAATGACGAAATAGAGATGAAAAAGCCGGCTTGCGAAGCGCCGGCTTTATATCAGATTATTCCATATCGCTGAGGCGTTTGCCTGCGACCGCATAATGGTCTTTTCTCATTTCTTCTATAAAGACAACAATTTTTTCTTCAGAGGCACCGGTCGTTTCTTTCACGGCCTCTGTTACTTTCTCAACTAGATTGCGTTTTTGCTCGTCTGTACGGCCTTCAAGCATTTTGACGGTTACGTATGGCATAGGTGTGAATCCTCCTTTGTTATCGTTTCCTCTCTTTAGGAAAAGAGGCTTCTTATAGTATACTGAATAAAGTAAATTCTTGCATTTTTAGAAAGAGGGATATCTCACTTGGACCGTTTTTTATATTATCCGTTATCGTTAATGCCATACCTCGTCATCACGTTAATTGTTTCGTTTACAATGCATGAACTCGCTCACGCCTATGTCGCATACAAATTTGGTGACAATACGGCGAAAAATGAAGGAAGACTGACGCTGAATCCTATCAAACACCTTGATCCGTTCGGAACCATTTTGATCCTGGTGGCCGGCTTTGGATGGGCTCGCCCTGTTCCCGTCAATCGCCGTTTCTTTAAGAAACCTCGTCTGGCCGGCGTACTCGTATCCATTGCCGGGCCGATCAGTAACCTGATTCTTGCGTTCATCGGTTTCTCTTTGTTAGTGTTGATGCATGCTTACGGAATGGAACTGCTTGCGGCATTCAGTACAGGGCTGGACCAGTTCTTTTCAATCTGGATACAGCTGAACCTCGTTCTGTTTTTATTTAATCTGCTGCCGCTGCCGCCGCTCGACGGCTATCGTATTATTGAAGATCTCGTCCCGCCGGGGGCGCGTGCCAAGATGACGCAAGCGGAAAGCTACGGCTTTATCGTCTTTTTGGTACTGTTTGTGACACCGCTCGGATCTTACGTGCTTTGGCCATTGCTCAACGCCGGAAGAGATTCGATTTTACATTTGTTTTCAGCGATATTTCAACCGCTTTTGTAGGAGGTAGAACTCATGGAAGAAAAAAAGAAAAAATCAATCGGGTTTAATATTATCAAAAGTGATCCGACAGACGGACACGGCGGATTTGGCGTAGGGGCACTCAGCCTTGATAACATTTCCCCTGTATTCGTCGATGTAGAGGAAAAAGAAGCGTTCGTTGACATCGGCGCGATGCACGCCCGCAGCGTCGTTGAAAAAGGCATTAAATTTCTGCCTAATAAAGAAGATGTTCCAAACGGCAAACCATACTGGCTTGTGTGGGTGACGATTGACAGAAGAGAAGAGGGCCCTTATTACGCAGGGGTAACAGCCTGTGAACTGACGGTCGACAGAAGCATCAGAAGAGGCTACAAATCACTCCCGGAGCATGTGAATCTGATGGATAAATCGATGAAACGGAACATTATCATTGATAAAATGGATGACAGCTCGAAGCAAGTGCTTGGCGAATTTCTGAAAAATCATGACCAAGGCCTGTGGGAACGCTCTTCTGATGAATTGAAAAAAGGCCTGCTTCAAGAAGAAAATTAATTTGTGAACTTTATGTGAACTCTTAGAATATTCGAACTATTTTTCGTAAACATTGAGTAAACTGGTGATACAGAAACTAGGACATGGAAAATCCCGAGCCGAACCAAGACTCGGGGTTTTTCATTTTTTTTGACAGCAGATAGGGGAGATATCATGTTTCAAATGATGAGGATTGGTGATTGGGTCATTGAAGCGGACGTGGAGGAAACGAGAAGGCAGTATGAAAAAGATATTGACGATATGTGCGAATGTCTTCTCTGTGAAAATTACCGGGAAGCAATGAAAACACTGCCGCGTGAGAAGGCGCAAATGTTGGAGGATTTTGGTCTTCAGCCGTCTGTTTGTACGGATATTAATGAATTTGGACAGGAGGGTGACCTTCATCTTTATGTGGCCAGCTATTTTATTGTCGGACGTATTCTAGAAGGGAAAAAAGAATGGGATCCGGACCGTAACTGGTATATATCATTTGAAGTGCCGAGAGATGACCGCTTTATCCCCGAAGGATTCCCGAAACCGGTTCTCCAGCTTGACTGCGTGACGCTGCTCCCATGGATAATGGAAGAACCATATTAAATAACCCGGCATCCAGGCAGCCGGGTTATTTTTTAATGATTCCGTCCCAGCCATTTGTCCCACCACTTTTTCGGGGAAGCGGGCTTTTCCTTGACTGGATGCTGGTCTTTTGTTTGTTTGACAGGCTCTGAGCCGTAGCACACATTCGCTGGCTCTGTGCCTTTCACAAAATACGTGTAATGCTTGGCTGCGCAGCCGGGGCCGGAGGAGTAGCCTGTTGCCGGATCGATGTAGACGCCGGTCACGCCTTTTGGCGGTTTAAAGGCTGTTTCTGGTTCTCCTTTGAGCGCATCCTCCATAAACTCCGCCCAAATGGTTTTGGCGTAGTTTTTTTCTGCGACTGAGTCAATGGTGCTGTTTTTGTCATAGCCCGTCCATACACCCGCAGCCAGCTTCGGATTGAAGCCGATCATCCAGCTGTCTGCGCTTGTTGTGCCTGATTTTCCCGCATAGGTTCTTGTCAGGCGGTCCGCGATTGTCCGTCCTGTCACGGATGTATAGCCGTTTAAATCTGTATCAAACATGCCTGTCATCATATTAGCGGTTACAAAGGCAGCTTTTTCATCCAGCACTTGTTTATGCTGATTCGGGCTTTCGTACAGTACATGTCCGGCCGCATCAGTCACCCTTGTGATAAAGGTCGGTTCGATTTTCTTTCCGCCATTTGCCAGCATAGCATAGGCGTTAACCATCTCAATCGGGCGCACCGGTTCCGTGCCGAGGGCCAAGGATGGCAGCGCTTGGAGCTGCGCGGTGATGCCAAATTCCTTTGCCGCCTGAACGAGCTTGTTCATTCCGAGAAAGAGATGGGTTTTCACGGCATAAATGTTGTCAGACAGCGCCAGCGCCTGAAGAAGCGTAATCGGTTTGTTTGCGTAGTAACCGTTATAGTTGCTTGGAGAATAGGTTTCTCCCTTTGCATCGATTTGAAACTCGGTTTCTTCGCTTTTCATCAGTGTCACTGGCGTAAACCCGCTCTGGATCGCTTTATAATACAGTAACGGTTTGATTGTCGAAGCGGGCTGGCGTTTCGCCTGTGTCGTCCGGTCAAACGGGCTTTTTTGATAATCTCTGCCGCCGACAAGAGCGAGAACGTTTCCTGTGCGTGGATCAATGGCTGAAAATCCGACTTGAATGTCAGAACCGGGGTTAACCGTTTCGGTAATGGTTTCCTCGGCAATGCGCTGAAGCCGTTTATTCACGGTTGTATACACATTTAACCCGCTCGTTTCAATTTGCTCCCGTGTCATGCCGAGTTTTTTTTCCAGGTCTCTCATCGCATTATCATAGAAATAAGGCGCTTTTCTGCTGATGGCGTGTTTATTCAACGGTTGATAGGAAAGAGGCTCCTTGATCAGCTCGTCCGCTTTTTTGCGGCTGATCATCTGCTGCTTTTCCATCATCCGCACAATTGTTTTTTGGCGATCCTTGGCCTTTGTTTCATTGACATAAGGCGAATAGCCGGAAGGGCCTTTCGGAATACCGGCCAAAAGCGCCGCCTCCGCATCTGTCAGGTTTTTGGCATGCTTGCCGAAATAGAGGCGGGACGCGGCTTCGATGCCATAGGCGCCGTGGCCGTAGTATATCGTATTTAAATAGCCTTCTAATATCTCGTCCTTAGAATAGTTTTGTTCCAGACGAATGGTATAGAATGCCTCATTCCATTTGCGTTTCCACGTTTTGTCGTGTTCAAGATACAGGTTTCTCGCATATTGCTGGGTAATGGTGCTTGCGCCCTGAACCTTGGCCAGCGCTTTTAAGTCGGCCAGCGCCGCACCGGCCATGCGTTTATAATCAAAGCCATGGTGATCATAGAAGTTCTGGTCTTCAATCGCCACCGTCGCCTTTACAATCGTCGGATTCATGTCTTTTAAGGGGACCCAATAGCGTTTTTCGCCATAGTTCGTCTCCCCGAGTTTAGAGCCGTCGCTCGCAAACAAAATCGTGGATTGCGGCACTTGAACCGAGGGAGCGCCCTGGTATTTGGCTATCAAAATGACAGTCATAAACACAGCAGCTGCCGCTAAGCACGCGAAAGCCCCAAGAAAGATAAAGGCGCGAACGGTTTTGAGCGTCAGTCTCAGCCGTTTATTTGTCATTGCATCCACAATGGTTCCCCCTTTTTTTATGTTTCTACTATTATGAGAAAAAAAGATTGTTTTTAAACATCACATACCAGGACGCATCTTTACTTTTTCCCCGCCATCCTCTATACTTTTTCCTTAGGTGAAAATGCGATTTCAACCGGGAATAAAAGCTGAAAAGACGCTTACAATAAATGAATACAGCCTTGAAAGGGAGATGACAATTGAGCGAACTTTGGTACACAGAGAAGCAGACCAAAAACTTTGGCATTACATTGAAGGTTAATAAAACATTACATACAGAACAAACTGAGTTTCAGCATTTAGAAATGGTGGAAACAGAAGAGTTCGGCAACATGCTGTTTTTGGACGGCATGGTGATGACGTCTGAAAAAGACGAATTCGTTTATCACGAAATGGTGGCGCATGTGCCATTGTTTACGCACCCAAATCCGGAGCATGTGCTGGTTGTCGGCGGCGGTGACGGCGGCGTCATCAGAGAAATTCTGAAGCATCCGAGTGTGAAAAAAGCGACACTTGTTGATATTGACGGCAAGGTTATCGAATACTCTAAAAAGTTTCTTCCTTCTATTGCAGGAAAACTTGACGATCCGCGTGTTGACGTGCAGGTGGATGACGGATTTATGCACATTGCGAAATCTGAAAATCAATACGACGTCATTATGGTAGATTCAACTGAACCAGTCGGGCCTGCGGTAAACCTGTTTACAAAAGGGTTCTATGCCGGAATCGCGAAGGCGCTGAAAGAAGACGGCATTTTTGTCGCTCAGACGGACAACCCATGGTTCACACCGGAATTGATCACAAATGTACAGCGTGACGTGAAGGAAATCTTCCCGATTACAAAGCTGTATACGGCGAACATTCCGACATACCCAAGCGGTTTGTGGACATTTACAATCGGTTCGAAAAAATATGATCCGCTTGCAGTGGAAGACAGCCGTTTCTTTGACATTGACACGAAATATTACACAAAAGATCTTCATAAAGCGGCGTTTGTTCTGCCGAAATTTGTGAGTGACCTGATTAAATAATGAATGTATGGCGCAGGAGCGAATCTTGCGCTTTTTTACAGGAAAGCGAGGGTTTTATAGATGAGATTTGATGAAGCTTATTCAGGAAAAGTATTTATCGCGAGCCGTCCAGAGTGGGAAGAGGCGGACGCCATCCTTTACGGCATGCCGATGGATTGGACAGTGAGCTATCGTCCGGGATCACGCTTCGGCCCGGGAAGAATCCGCGAAGTGTCAATCGGCCTTGAAGAATACAGCCCGTATCTGGACCGTGATCTGGCGGACCTGAACTTCTTTGACGCCGGCGACATTCCGCTGCCATTCGGAAACCCGCAAAAAAGTCTTGATATGATTGAAGAATATGTGGACAGCATTTTAGAAAAAGGAAAATTCCCGATGGGTATGGGCGGGGAGCATCTCGTGTCATGGCCTGTCATGAAAGCAATGTATAAGAAATTTCCTGACCTGGCGATTATTCATTTTGATGCACATACGGATCTTCGCGTCGACTATGAGGGAGAACCGCTTTCTCACTCAACGCCGATCCGCAAAGCGGCAGAATTGATCGGACCGCAAAATGTGTATTCATTCGGAATCCGTTCCGGTATGAAAGAAGAGTTCGAATGGGCAAAGGAAAACGGCATGCACATCTCTAAGTTTGAAGTGCTTGAGCCGCTGAAAAAGGTTCTTCCGAAGCTGGCAGGCCGTCCGGTATATGTCACAATCGACATTGACGTATTAGACCCTGCTCACGCACCGGGAACAGGAACGGTTGACGCAGGCGGCATCACGTCTAAAGAACTGCTTGCATCCGTCCATGAAATCGCACGCTCAGAAGTAAACGTGATGGGCGCTGATTTAGTAGAAGTAGCTCCGATTTACGACCACTCAGAGCAAACGGCAAACACAGCCAGCAAAATCATTCGTGAAATGCTGCTTGGGTTTGTGAAATAAGAGAAACATCCAGACTCTTGTCTGGATGTTTTTTGTTCCCATGCTTTGCAAACATCTTATTCAAGGTGGAAAGAGGGGACGAAAAAAACCGCCGATAAAGGCGGTCTTAGATCATAGCACGTTGTGCAACATCAAAATGTTCTGTAGATGAATTTGATACTTCTACTGTGACAAATACAGCACTCACAGCTAAACAAGCGAGTAATAATTTATACTTCCATTTCATATAAATTCACCCCCCCTTGAATGTGCTGTCTTGCTTCTTCAACCTTTAAAAAATAAGTAGATGCTTTTTTGTAATTTTCCTGCTGATGATAATACTTAGCAACATCGAGTGCAAAGTCTTCAATATCAGCATACATCATTTTACTTTCAAGGAAAACAAAACATTTTTCTATTGCTGCTTCATCAGGTCCAGACAAGTATAAAGATTCCAAAAATTCAAACTCCGTTAAGTACACAGTGTCTCCGGCAGCTATTGAATAATCTCTTCCTTTTTTATGATATTCACAAGCGTTATCAATCTTGCCTAATTTAAAATAAATTTGTGTAATTAGGAAAAAAGCTTGTGGCAGTGAAGGAACCATTTTCGATTCTTCAAATACATGAATAGATTTTTTTACATACTCTATCGCTGATTCAAGACTGTGTTGGTTTTGCTTGCAAAGTGCAATATTATAAAGCGTTCTTCCCATTAGCTGCGGCTGCTGTGCCGCCTCAGCAAGTGTATAAGCTTTTTGGAAATGGGCAATTGCTTTATCATACTGTTTCAGATCCAAAAAGTTAGCTCCAAACAGGGATTGGCATTGAATCATTCTGATATCATATGTAGTTTGTTCATTGTATATTTCAAAGGCTTGACGTGCATAGTCCATGGACACATAAGTTTGCTTCATATAGTAATAAACTTCTGACATTTTGAAAAAGAACTCAGCTTTATCAATTTTATCTGTCACAAAAGTCAGTTTGCTCTCTGCTTTTTTAAAAAATTGAATGGCTAATATATATTCCCGGCGATCCAGTTCGTACATACCTCTGAAGAAATTAAAGTAGTATTCAAGCAGTCCGGTTAAACGAGCCTGTTTTTTATCAATCTCAAGCAGCAAATCGGACAGTCGCGGCTGTTCCTCTATCCGCATGTTTTCTAACGGTTCAAGATACTCAAGCATCAGATTGTGCCGGAATTCCATCAGTGAATAATACAAATGAAGATCCTGGTCTTCTTCCATTTGATCCAGCTCTTGTTTGATTTCTCTTCGTAAATATTCCGCATCCGGTATGCTGAATCGGCGTATGTACATATACCATTCATTAATCTTTTCTCCAACGGAAGAAGAAGATATGACACTTGTCACGTTTGAAAATCCCTCCCTTCATTATTCTATATATGTCATATTTTATCATCATCATTCTTGTGAGAAGCGCAAAAAAACCGCAATCTTTTCTTTCGTTACACCGCATGATGGCCGGAATTTCTTCAAAAACAGCTTTTACCCTCGGCTGTTTGTACAAGCAAATACATTCACCTTCCATATTCTGTTGTATCTGCGTGAGCAGTGTATGTCTGAAAAGGAAGTGATGAAATGAGGAAAAACAAGCTTTCCTTTAAAGAAAAAGCAGAAGCTGCACAAGATTGTTTATGTTTTTGTGAGGAAGAAACCAGTCGCGAAGCGATGTTTCAAGCGCCGATTGAATTGCCTGAGGGGTTTGTCGTTGATCCGGCTGAAGCTGTTGCAAACGTCACGTGGAATGCAGACAGCCTTTCTTGTGTCAGTGAACGTTGCTTAATTCAAACGGGGCCTGAGCCTGATGAAATCGGTGTTCAATTTGCAGTCCGCCTGCAGGGAACCGTTACGCTTCTTGTCAGTGTCTCACCTGTGCGAAACCAATATGGACAAGGGGAGGGGGCTGTTTCTGTCATTCACAATGTGGAGATCGATCAAGTTGTCTATTATTCTGATGAACCGGATGATTGTCCGGATGTCAGTGACATTACGATCGAGAACCTTGTTGTCGTCCCGCCATTTTACGGCAGTCCATTATCGGTGACGGGAACGATTGTGCTTGTACCTGAGCCGGAGCCCGAACCCGTTTATGCGTTCACAGCGAATCCAGATGATCAGTCGGTTTCTGTGATTGATACCAACACTCATACTGTTGTGACGACGATTTCTCTTCCATACCAACCTACAAGGATAGAAAAGGCGCCAGATAACACCTCTGTGTTTGTTTTGCATTACTATGATCGTGTCATTTCTGTCATCAGTCAAGACACATTGAGTGTTACAGCTTCTATTTTGCTGGATCAGCCGCCGGAATCCATATCTTTTATACCTGGACACGAATTTTTTTATGTTGTCGCTGGTGGTGCCATAAATGTGATAGGAATTGAAACCTTAACTGTTGAAAGGTCTATTCCTTTTGAAGGCTTTGATGTTGCAATTGATCCAAATGGATTGTTCGCGTATCTGCTTGGTTTCGGTTCAGTGCAAAGATTGGACTTAAACACAGGTGAAGTGACAGGAACTATTGAACGGGATCTTATCGTAAATGCCCTAGAAACGGGTTGGCCGGAACGTTACCTTTATGTATTAGAACAAGAATTCTTTTTCAATTATTTGACGGTGATTGATTTGAATACATTTACGATCAGCAGCACCCAAGAGCTGGAGTATGAAGGTGAATATGGAATGTTCAAGAGCGGATCAGGGGTGTATTTGTTTGATGATTTCACTCACAATCTATATTCCGTCAGTCCAAGTGGTGCAGGCGTAATAGGAAATCTTCCGCAATTGGCAAGAGACATTGCGTTTACCCCGAATGGCGAGTTTCTGTATGCAACAAATTTTATAGAGCAAAGCATCACTGTTTACAACACGGATGATTATTCTGTGGAAACTGTCATATCGCTTGGCGTTTCACCGAGTGACATTGCGATTTAATCAACTGGATATCTAAAAGGGATGAGAAATCATGAAAAAGAATGATCTTTCTGTTTTTGTGATGAAGATGCCAGTCGAGAAGCGCCATTTCAAGTGCCGATTGAAGTTCCGGAGGGGTTTGTCGTTGATCCTGCGGAAGCAGTCACTGCGGTTACATGGAGTATAGACGTGATGAGTGGTGAACTAGGACCGAAGGGTGTAACAGAGATCAGTTTGTCACCCTTGAGCAGGGGGTGGCTTTGACCGCCTATTTGAAACTTTGAGGACAATTGTATGTTCTCTGGATAGTACTAGGGCTTATTTTCCAGAGTCTTATAGTGAACCGTTTCTCATTAACAATGTATATGTCGTTAATACTGCCGCACAAAGGAAATTGCAAACGTGTCTCTTCCTAATGTCTATAACCTCACAGTAACATCCGAAAAAGCCCGGCGACAATGCAGTGACCGTGTACCGCACGAGTGATGATTCAGCCGTGACGGTCATTCCGGTTGGCGCCGGTCCGTCCTCGATTGCAATGTAGATGTTTTTATAGATCGAGAGAAGCAGGGCTGCGATAAGAGAATCGTTTATAAATAAAAGATCCGATCTGCTGGATGGCAGCTAAGATGATCAGAAACAGCAGTTCACTTATAGTAAAACTGAGCATCCACCAAATCCCGGCTCCTGTCAGCACTCCCACAAGCACTTTTCGGAACAGGTTTCCATGCTGAAAAAGCTGCAGCAAGTACGTTCGCATATAAAACAATAAATACAAAATCAGTAACACCGCAAGCCCCATTGTAACGGCAGGGGACGTATGAAAGCTGAAGGGAACGGCCTTGACGATTTCGAACATGCAGCCGAAAACGATGACCTGATACAATACAGCAGCCATCACATATGATTGGCGGATGCCCTTATAGCTGTCGCGCAGCAATTTTACATCGTCGGCATAACGGCTGCACAGCTTGCGATGCTGAAAGTCACAGCAGCTTTGATGAGACTGTGTGAGTTTCTGAAAAGCTGCTGTCATGTTTTTGACAGATTGCGTCACGTAGTGAAGATAGAGAAAGGCGGGAAGCATCAGTACGGAAGCGGCACAAGCCAACAGCCCAAGGCGGGCAGCGTCATTTTTGATCAGCTGTACATATTGGCCCGCGGCTTCGGCACCTGAGTGAAACCAGCCGAAGGAATAAGCCGCCATGGCCGCAAGCAGCAATAATAAAGTAAAGACAGTGCTTTTTTTCATTGTCTCATCACTTCTTTCTGGGGTACATGAATGACTGCTTTGTTAGAAGAAACCATTGCTTCAATGAGAGCCAAGAAATCATGAGAATTCATCTGCTGAATGGTGCGGTAAAGGCCGAGAAACGAGCAATCGTACTGTTCACATTCTGCCGCCCATTCAAAGCATTTACGCGCGTAATCACAGTCATAGATGATCGCGTTGACTAAAGAATCCTTGCCGTACTCAAGCCAGGCTTCGGTACGGTTTTTCTGCTGCGTAATATAGTAAGATGCCACATCGATGTATGCGGAAGAATGCGCCCCTTTACTGTGAAGGATCAAAAAGCCGCCATCCTCTGATAAGTGAACATCCGCTGACAGGCTTTGGATATTCAAGCGGTACGTTTGCCGGATCTCTTGAAAAAACGGCGAATCCATGTGAAACAGGATGCGAGAGGCAATGTCCCAATACAGCTTCAAGGTCAAAAGTCCGTTTTCTCCTGGGAGCGCCCCGATTTGTATTCCGGTCCAAGTGTCTTCCGGCCGCTCCAGATCACCCTTTACCTCTTTTGATGAGAGGGGAGGGCACGCAGGGACGATCTTTCTGTCAGAGCGGCTGCCAGAGCGCTTTTCCAGCCTGAGCTGAGAAGGCAAAAGAGTTTCCGCATCTTCTAGGCCGCCAATCAGAAACAGCGTCATCCGATGGGGCTGGTAGGCTGCAGCATAGGCTTCCTGCAGATCACAGATCGTCAGAGCCTCAATGTCTCTTTTTCTGCCTGCGGGGAAGATTGCGGCTGGTGAGGCAGGAGACAGCATCTGGATCAGCTGATAATGGTAATGAAGCTGGTGGTTGAGAAGCGCCGTATCTATTTCACTTGTAATCACGGCTTTTTCCTGAGCAATGATCTGCTCGTCAAACGAGTGGTTCCATAAAGCGTCAAGCAGGATTGGAATGGTTTGTCTGAGCCGATCCGGCAATGAGGTAAACATGAAATTTGTATCAGTGTAAGTGGTGAACGCATTCAACAGCGCGCCGTGTTCAAAAAAATCACTATACAGGTTCCGGCCGTTATGCCAAAAAAGGAGATGTTCTAAAAAGTGCGCTGTGCCATATGGCAGCATCCGGCTGCCGGTTTCTGACTGTAAGCGGACATCCCGGCTTCCAAAGCCGGTTTTGACATTGCACAGTCTTAAATGGGCGCGGGGGAATTGTAACCTGAATATTTTCATTCCCTTGTCTGTGTATCTGATATCGGTTCGTTCATCCAGCTGTTGAAAAAAGGCTTCCTTTTCCATATCTTCCATCCCCTTACTACATGAGCTCCGATATATGTAAGATTTTTGATGAATTGCAGCAAATCGCGGCACGTGACTGCTGAGATGCTGTCCAGCAAGTCTTCTTTTTTGCAAGAGAAACGGCGCAGGATTCCCATATAGGCTAAGAGTCCTTCAGGAGAATCAAATTGCAGCAGGATTTCATTGATTAAAAATTGTTGTGCCTTTTTTAATTCCGGTTCATCCGCGTGGAAACGCGATACAGCTTCCAAAACTCTTGGAGGAATCTCGTTTTCATGAAGCTGGTCGGTGCATACGGAAACAAGCAGCATATTGCTCATGATGTCATAGCGGGTGATCACATGATAAACGGCCAGATCTTTTTCGCGAAAATGCCGAAATAAAGCGGAATGGCCGTATTTGCCGAGCAATCCGTCTATCAGCTGCATGGCTAAATAATCGCGGACATCTTTCATGTCCCCGCAGTCAAAGCCAAGTGTCATAACGGACGGACCTGCTGTGCTGCGTGTCTCTGTTTCGAAAATATCCTGATTCACGGGTTTTCTTACAGCAGACACGGCGGACGCCTGTGGGGCATGTCCCTGAACATCACATGACTGTATGTTTCCTAATATGTTCAGCTGTTTCTGCTGAGAAAATAAATCAGCGATAAATTCCGACGCATCCAGAAAACGTTTAGGATGCACAGCCATAAGCTTGTCTTTCCGGCCCAACATGGCAGTGCCGTACATCGGGTTTCCAAAGGCTTCCTCCGCCAGACGGGCTGCTGAATAGGAGAACGGGTCAGCGAATGTCTTTTCCATTTTCAGCAGCAGTTCGGCTTTTGCCTTTTCCGCTGCGCTGGCAGAAAGAGAAGCCGGAAAGGAGGACATGTCAACAAAGGTGTTCAGAACAGCATCTGTATGAAATCCCTCAGCATATAACGGATGAATCATGCGGGTCCCGTACGTTTTCAGCTGCCGATCAAAAAAGAGATTTGCTGAATACATGAAGCGGCGGCCGGCGGCATAGCCGAAAGTGTCGATGATGTTTTGCTTCTGGTGTGCAGCCGCGCCATAAAAATAGATCGTTTCTTCTTCAGGTTCCGCCGCGCTTTCGATCGGCTTCAGAAAGCTCGCGGCGATCGAGATGGTTGAAAATTGATCAGTCGTCAGCAGGTTAACTTCCAAGCCGTTCTCTTTTTCCGCTTGTATCAAAGAAACCACCATCCTGTTTTTGCAGTAAATAGACAATGATCAGCCCGGCAATCGGAATGACTGCCAAGGAAATAACAGTGCCTGTTAAAGTAGCTAAAAAAAGAGGAATACAAAATACATAGGAACGGTATTTAGAGAAACCGCTCCAGAGCTGCTGCTCCGTCTGCCAGCTGAAGGACGGCTTTTTTTCATCTGAAATTAACCGAATATAAGCCCCCGCCAGCAGCAATTCCATACACTGCAAAAAAGTCAAAAGTGAAATCGGCCGGCCGCTGATCAAGCCCATTATCATGGCAATCAAAATAAACCCGCCGGCCAATAAACCGGAATAAAAGCGATATTTCGCCCAAAGCATCGTTCTGCGTTTAATCGGAAGCGTGATCAGCAGTATCCGGTCATTTTTCTCAAGAGAATACAATAAAGCAATCGGTGAGCAGATCAGCAGGAGAGCGCTAATCACGATATAGACGACATGCTGATCGGCAATGCCGGTGTTCATCATCTGAAACGAAAAGAAGCCGCTGAATGCCCCCATCACAATATAATTTAACAGCATCGCTTTGGAGGAAATAAACCGGTTCCATTCTCTTTTATAAAACGAAAATTCTGATGTCCGCATAAAAGAATGCATTTTGCTCTGCTGCTGAGGCGCCTGCAAGAATGAAGGGAAGTCAATCACAATAGCCCAGAGCATATGAATCGCACATAGCGGGATCACGGCAGGCATCAAAGCCGCACTGAAGCACACGCAGGTGAATGCCGCCGCATGCAGCAGGAGTGCCGTTCTCCTTTTTTTGACGAAAAGATTGCTTAACAAAACGCCGAAAATAATCGAATAGACAGTAAAAAACGAAAATCTGCCGAGCCAATACAGGGTTTGTGCTCCTGACAGCGTTCCGTTTCCGAATAAGAACAGCGGTAATATGAAAAAAAACAGCGTCCTTCTCAAGCAAGTATCAACAAACAAAACCGCACTCTGAGCGAGCCAGAAGCTCCGGGAAGAGATCGGCAATAGACAGCTCAGCTTCATGTAAGATTCCTTCCATTGGGATGTAACAGAGAGAAACACCATGTACGCATTCATAAACAGAAGCGCAAGCGTGATGTATGTTTTTCCTAAGGTTGATTCATCAATGCCTGCCTGCCGGATCAGCCCGATTTCAAACAAGGCCAGAACGGCAAGCCCTGCGGTGATGCGAATGGCGTCTTTTTTTCCTTGGCGGCCGTAAAGCTGTTTGAACAGCAATGACAGAATCGGAAACAGGTTATTCATGGCCGATCACCTCAAAAAATTCACGCCGAAGATCAGTCTCCTCTCCAATCGGAATGACCTTCCGGATCTGTTTGTGATGAAGAATGGCCGCATAATCACAAAATCTCTGCACCACATCGAGCAAATGGGAAGAAAACAAAATCGTTCCGCCTGCCTTGCAATACGCCTGCATTTTCTGATAAAAGACCTCTATTGACTCCACATCCAAGCCGACAAGCGGCTCATCCAAAATAAACAGGGGAGCCCCGAGCAATAGCCCGGTCATCAACACAACCTTTTGCCTGTTGCCGAGAGACAGCTCGGAAATTCTCCGGTTTGTGTATTGGGAAAAGTGAAATTCCTCTGCCAAACTGTTAAATTGCTGCTCTGAGAAATCTTTCTGATACAAAGAATGAACGAAAGAAACATAGTCCTTCGCCGTAATTTCTGTAAATAGAAGCGGATAATCGGCAGCAAAGTAGCGGCGGGTCTTCAGCTCATCTGATGTTTTCTGCGGCATGCCGGCATCCGCTTCAATGCCGCACAGCGTAAAGTGCCCGCTGAAATTGCGGTTTACCCCTGTCAGCGTATTGATCAGCGTTGTTTTTCCGGCGCCGTTTACCCCAAGCAGTCCGTAAACGGCGCCTTTTTCTAAATGTAAATCTACGTTTTCTAAGATGACGTTGTCTTGCTCATACCACACGGATACATCGTGTATATCCAAAATGCTCATCGTGAGTCAGCCTTCCGCGCGCGCATACCGAAAATAATGGCGATGGCGATAGAAATCAGCGTAAACAGATAATCGCTTTTTACGAAGTAGACGACCGCGCCGATGACAAAAATAAATGAAAGGATATACAGTAACATTTTTCTTTGTGCTGGTGACAAATTGTTTCCCTCCTAAATAAGCTGGACCACATCTTCTAATTGTTCATTTTTCGCCCAGGAGCAGATGTTTTTTCTGTGGTATTTGTTGGAGTTCAGCCCTTTTAAGTAACAGCCTCCGCAATAGCCGCTGAACGGGCATTTGTCTTTCATGCAATGCTCGCTGAACCGCGGCGCCTGCGCTTTCCACAATTTATGGACAAGAGGGGAGTCAAAGATGCTTTCATATGAATCATGAAATATATTTCCCAATGAAAATTCCTTCGGGAAGAGTGCGCACGGGCGTACTTCTCCGAACGGGCTGATCACAATTGATTTCCAGCCGGCGCCGCAGTTCGCCGCACGTTTTCTTTCATACGGAATGATCGGGATCAAATCTTTAAATTCATCAATGACATTTTGCTCGTACTCCATAAATTTGCGGTGCTGTTCGGCATCTTTCGTCGGATGGACAATATCTCTGCCTCTTCCGAAATCATCAACCCAATTGTAAGAGAACGCTTTCGCCCCGAGATCGCGCACCTTTTGGGCCATATCGTGGATTTCCCACATGTTTTTTTCGAAAACCGACATGGCGACTCTGACAAAAATACCATGATCACTCAACAATTTTATCGTTTTACAGGTTTGGGCAAAAGAGCCTTTCCTCCCTCTAAATGAATCATGCACTTCGGACTGTACGCTATCCAGTGATATGCCGACGATGATTTTTTGCTTATAGGCTTTTAACATCTCCAGGCTTTCTTTTCGCATCAGCGTTCCGTTGGTTAAGACGGCGACTTTTTTGAATTTCTTTAACACATATTCAAGAATCTCATTGGCGTTTGGATGGACGAAAATTTCGCCGCCTGTGATTTCACACGTTAAAACGCCGTTATCATACAGCATATCAGCCGTTTTCTTAAATTGATCAATGGATACGGTGCCGAGCGCTTCCGGCGAGCTTTCTAAATAGCAGTGGGCGCACTTTAAATTGCAGCGGTGCGTCAGCTCAAAGGTGGCATGCAGCGGCATCGGGAATTCATTGCTTCCGCTGGTGACGATTTTGTGAAAGCGGGCCCGGTTTTCAAGCTGAATGACCTGCTTGTTCAAAAGCATGCTGAGCATGTCATAGTACCAGTCCTTATGGTCTTCCGGCGACTCATCATACTTTGCGCATTGCTCTTCTAAAATCTGTTCAGCCGTTCTTTGACCGTCCATCAGCATACAAAGCTCGTAAGCCGTTTTGTTGAGATCTAAGTATTCAAAATCAGAGATCGAGACGTTATCACGCATGTAGTCAATTTCCAGCACACCGCCCTCAGGCAACTGGTGGACTCTTACACTTTCATTAATAAATGGAAACATCTGCTCTATAAACAAAATACCATCCCCTATACATATGATTCAAATATAAAAATCACTGTGTATGTATAACCAAGATGTAGATTTTAGTTAAAATTTGTATTTTAGTTAAAAAGGGCATAGTAATTTACTATGCCCTTTTCCGGAGAACCTTATCCCCAGAGACCGAATAGACCTGTTGCACCGGCAATTTCAAAATCAGGGATAGGACCGTCCACTAGACAAGCGGCTCCGATCGAGCATGTTGCACAACCTTTGTTTTCTACAATGACAGCTTTTTTCATAATTGAATCCTCCCTTTTTTTGTTTTTCTAGCAGATCTATGTTGTACTTTTATCTTAAAACTATCAAATTACTAATTCAATACATATATTTTGAAAAAATGTGAAAAGGAAATGATAGATTTCGGAAAAATGTAACATTTCCTAAAGGTAATTAGTGATATGATTTTCTCTTCTATATAAGGAAATGCTTTTTATGAGGTTTATCTTCAAATCTGATGAGCAATGATGGTAAGATAGAAGCAGTTGAAGTTTACAAACCGAATGATTATACTATTCAAGTCAAAGTGGAATGATGAAAAGGACGTGTCAGAATGAAGCAAGAGACACCGATAACACTCCATGTGAAGTCTGTGATCGAGGATGACGGAAACGAAGAAGTGATCGAATTCCGCACCACCGGATTTTACTATGTGAAACAGAATAAAGTGTATCTATCTTATTATGAAGAACACGACTTAGGCAAAGTGAAAACGATTGTAAAAGTAAGCGAAGGCGAAGTGCTTGTCATGAGATCAGGCGCTGTCAAAATGAACCAGCGTTTCGTGACTGGAGCTTCCACAATCGCCAAATATAAAATGTCATTTGGTGAGCTTGAGCTGAAAACGAGCACAAAATCGATTCAATCTGATCTCGGCGAAGAACAAGGCCGTATCAGTATCGCATATGATATGCATGTCGGAGACGAGCAGCAGCATTTACATAATATGACGATCACGTATGAGGGAGGAACTCACGCATGAACATTGCGGAACAGATGAAGGACGTGCTGAAAGAAGAAATCAAAGCAGCCGTTCTGAAAGCGGGACTGGCTGAAGAAAGCCAGATTCCAAATGTCATTTTAGAAACACCGAAGGATAAAACACACGGCGATTATTCAACAAATATGGCGATGCAGCTCGCGAGAATCGCGAAAAAAGCGCCGCGCCAAATCGCTGAGGAGATTGTCGCTTCTTTTGATAAAGGAAAGGCTTCTATTGAGAAGCTTGATATCGCCGGTCCTGGTTTTATCAATTTCTATATGAACAATCAATATTTAACGAAGCTGATCCCGTCTGTATTGGAAGCGGGAGACGCGTATGGAGAAACAAATATCGGAAACGGCGAACGCGTTCAAGTGGAATTCGTATCTGCAAATCCGACGGGCGACCTTCACTTAGGCCACGCGCGCGGTGCGGCTGTCGGCGATTCCTTGTGCAATGTGCTTGCAAAAGCGGGTTACGATGTGAGCCGCGAATACTACATTAACGATGCCGGAAACCAGATTAACAACCTGGCGCTTTCTGTGGAAGTCCGTTACTTTGAAGCGCTTGGACTGGAAAAACCGATGCCGGAGGACGGCTACCGCGGTGAGGATATCATTTCAATCGGAAAGCGTCTCGCTGAGGAATACGGCGACCGTTTCGTCAACGAAGAAGAAAGCGAACGCCTCGCATTTTTCCGTGAGTACGGTTTGAAATACGAGCTGGAGAAGCTTCGCGTAGACTTGGAAAACTTCCGCGTGCCGTTTGACGTGTGGTATTCTGAAACATCACTGTACCAAAACGGAAAAATCGATAAGGCGCTGGACGCGCTGCGTGAGAAAGGCCATGTCTATGAGGAAGACGGTGCGACTTGGTTCCGTTCCACAACGTTCGGTGATGACAAAGACCGCGTACTGATCAAAAAGGACGGCACATACACATACCTGCTTCCTGATATCGCCTACCATAAGGACAAGCTTGACCGCGGCTTTGATAAGCTGGTCAACGTATGGGGCGCCGACCACCACGGCTACATCCCGCGTATGAAAGCGGCAATCGAAGCACTTGGCTATGAAAAAGGAACGTTGGAAGTAGAAATCATTCAGCTCGTGCACCTTTACAAAAACGGCGAGAAAATGAAAATGAGCAAACGGACGGGGAAAGCGGTAACGATGCGCGACCTGATTGACGAAGTCGGCCTTGATGCCGTGCGTTATTTCTTCGCGATGCGCAGCGCTGATACGCATATGGATTTTGACTTGGATCTTGCTGTATCAACATCTAACGAAAACCCTGTATATTATGCGCAATACGCACATGCCCGCATTTGCAGCATGCTTCGCCAAGGGGAAGAGCAAGGACTTAAGCCGGCGGCAGATCTTGATTTCAGCCCTATTCAATCAGAAAAAGAATACGATCTGCTGAAAACAATCGGCGGTTTCCCAGAGGCAGTGGCGGAAGCGGCGGAAAAACGAATTCCTCACCGTGTGACGAACTATATTTATGACTTGGCTTCAGCTCTGCACAGCTTCTACAATGCGGAGAAAGTCATCGACCCTGAAAACGAAGAGAAAAGCCGTGCGCGCTTAGCTTTAATGAAAGCAACGCAAATCACGCTGAACAACGCGCTTCAATTGATCGGCGTATCGGCTCCTGAAAAAATGTAAACAAGCTGAAAGGACAAAGCCAGAGGGCTTTGTCCTTTTTTTGTTAAAAAATCGTGTGATATAGTTCACAATCTTCTTCGCCGAGTTTTTGTATGATAAGGCTGATTATTGAATCAGTGAAAGGGGCAAGCCGAATGATTAACCGTCAACACTTTCAATTATCGCTGCAGTCATTAAGCTTGGTGGCAGGGTTTATGGTTTGGGTGCTGATTTCGTCACTTATTTCCCAAATCACATTAGATATTCATTTGAGCAAAGGCGAAATCTCCCTGGTAACGGCCATACCCGTTATATTAGGATCGCTTCTCCGCATTCCGCTGGGGTATTTGACCAACAGGTTTGGCGCGCGGATCATTTTTATGATTAGCTTTATATTGCTTTTATTCCCTGTATTTTGGATCAGTATGGCAGATTCCCTGTTTGATTTAATCGCGGGCGGTTTTTTCTTAGGGATTGGGGGAGCCGTTTTTTCCATTGGGGTTACATCTCTTCCGAAGTACTATCCTAAAGAAAAACATGGCGTTGTAAACGGTATTTACGGTGCCGGGAATATCGGAACCGCGATCACTACATTTGCAGCTCCCGTGATTGCTCAAGCGGCGGGGTGGAAAAGTACGGTGCAAATGTATATGGTTCTGCTGGCTTTATTTGCTTTGCTGCACTTTTTCTTCGGTGACCGGCATGAGAAGAAAGTGAAGGTGTCCGTAAAGACTCAAATCAAAGCCGTTTACCGAAATCATGTGCTGTGGTTTCTGAGTCTCTTTTATTTTATTACGTTTGGCGCCTTTGTCGCTTTTACAATCTATCTGCCAAACTTTCTTGTTGAGCAGTTTGATCTGAGTCCTGCGGATGCCGGGCTGCGGACGGCAGGTTTTATTGCTGTATCCACGCTGCTCAGGCCGGCGGGCGGGTGGCTGGCTGATAAAGTGAGTCCGCTCCGCATCCTGATGTTTGTCTTTGCCGGCCTGACATTATCGGGCGTCATCCTGTCGTTTTCGCCGACGATCGGCATTTACGCCTTTGGGGCGTTAACGGTTGCGGTGTGCTCCGGAATTGGAAACGGGACGGTTTTTAAACTGGTTCCTTTCTATTTTTCTAAGCAGGCGGGAATCGCCAACGGAGTTGTGTCTGCCATGGGCGGATTAGGCGGCTTTTTCCCTCCGCTGATCCTGGCGAGTGTATTTCAGGCGACGGGACAATACGCCATCGGATTTATGGCGCTTTCGGAAGTCGCGTTAGCAAGCTTTGTCATTGTCATATGGATGTATTGGCAGGAAAGAATGAAAACACATACAGAGAGAAGCGGGCCCAGCGTAAACTGACGGGCCGCCGTCGATTGGGGAATTCACGAGATTGTAAGTTTTTTCTGAAAAGCGCAAATGATTTCACGTTACAATAGATACACAACGTGACTTTTCTTCGAGGTGAGCTCATGAATTTTCTCTCTGTTCGAACATCTGATAAGGATCTTATTTCCAGTGATCTTCATCAATTGCTGGAATCCATCAGTACAAAAAGAAAAATCGAAAAACACACATACCTGTTTCGAGAAGGAATGGATGCAGAAGAGCTTTATCTGATTCAGTCAGGACTCATTGAAATCGGGAAGCTGACGTCTGACGGCAAAGACCTGACGCTAAGAATCTGCCAAAAAAATGATATTGTCGGTGAATTAACACTTTTCACAGAAGAACCGAGATATATGCTCAGTGCAAAAGTGCTGGAGGATGGCGAAGTGCTCGTCATCAATAAAAGCAGACTTGAAAAGGAACTTATCCACAACGGTGCTTTGACATTTGAATTTATGAAATGGATGAGCACCCATTTGCGCAAAATTCAATCCAAAATCAGAGACCTTCTTCTTCATGGCAAAAAAGGGGCGCTCTACTCCACCCTCATCCGCTTGTCAAACAGCTATGGGGTGAACCGGAGTGACGGCATTCTCATTAACATTGCCCTGACAAACCAGGATCTGGCGAAATTTTGCGCGGCTGCAAGAGAGAGCGTCAACCGCATGCTGGGTGATCTCCGCAAACAAGGGGTTATTTCAATAGAGGATTCCGGAAAGATTGTACTGCATCAGCGGGACTATTTACGGTGTGAGATTGAGTGCGAAAATTGCCCGTTAGAGATTTGCAATATTGATTAAGAGGAAACAAGGACAGCAATGTGTCCTTGTTTTTATCTTGTTAGCCAAATACACATGATGGCGAAAAAGAAGCACGCATTGACGATTTCAAGAATGCCGATCGTTTGAATAGGCCACTTCTTTCCATGAAAAAACCATGCACGCAAACTGCTGGGGATAAAGGCGAGAACGGCCCAGCCCGCTCCAAAAGCTGCGGAAAGTAAGGGGAGGATCAGGTGATAGCCCCACGACCAGCAGGCAAATACTCTATTATTCTTCTCCCGGATCACCGACTTCACATAAAATGAACTTCCGATAAAAAACAAAGCAGATTGTGCGAAAATAAACCATGCCCAGCCGTCAAGAGTCTCCGTCCCCAGCCAGCAGCTGGCGAGTCCGCCTGTACAAAAGAATAAGACGCCCGCAAAATCATTCAGCAGCGCTCGTTCATTTTTTTGCCGGGCATAATACACATGAATGAGAAACAGCGGCAGCAAAGAAAAGGCAAGCCAGATAAAAGACGGCTTATGGATGACAGCGGCAAGCAAAAAGCTGCAGGCTGGAAAACTGTAAGAAAATATCCACTTTTGATAGGGGTTGATTTGTTTCTTTTTTAATGCCAGCGTAACAGGATAAACAGCTAAATAAAGAAAAAGCCAGCCTAAAAATAGGGGGATATGCCAAAGAATCGCTCCTCCCTTCACCATACCGAGGCAAAACGGAATCAGCAGCATGGCCCAAGCGCCGTGCTGCTTCGGAATAAGCGCCTTCATCGAAACACTCCTTTCTTGTTTCATTATAAAAGCAAAAATACCGCCAATAAGTGACATTCATCATATCATCTGTGAAATACATCACTGCTGTCATGGATCGGCCGGGCTACACTAAAGCTATCCTTAGCACAGGAGGCTTCCCTATGAATCAGTGTGACTATTTATTTTTTTTGAAACAACTTCCTATGTTTAATGAAGTGCCTCTATCCATTGTCGAAACATTGCTGAATAACGGGACGTTTATCCGCGGTTCATGTGATCAGGATCTATCTTTTCTCCATTCTCAATCCATTTATATTGTATTAAAAGGCAGTATTCGTTTTATTGACAGCAGGCTGCCTGAAGGGTCGCAAACCGTGGCGCTGTGGGAAAAAGGCGATGTGTTTCCCATTGATCAAAAAGGCGGGATGTTCTTATCTCCATTCATTTCAGTCCGAACGTCCGAAGACATTCTTATGCTCAATATCCCTTTTTACATATTAAAGAAAATCATGTCCTATTATCCGCAGCTGCAAATGAATTTTCTGGTGATGCTCCAGCAAAATGTCTTTTTCTCTTATGAGCTGTTTTTGCGATACATGCATAGATCTCAGGATGAAAACGCTGAGCCCGATTCCTAAAAGGAACCGGGTTTTTGATCTTTGAATGAAAGACGGCTAATGACTCAGGCGTCCTGCCTGAACGCCGCCTTCATCACATCCTGTGAAAGTCCATTCCTTCTTCCTCATGTGAACTTTCTGTGAAAAAAGGGGAGTGTGTGACATAGTTCACAAGGAAATACGCTTTCTCTGTTTATAGTGAACTTAGCATCACCTGACTCGGAAGGAGTGAACTCTCATGAAGAAAAAGAAATTGAGTCCGTTGTTTAGGAGATTGAACTATTTCTCTCCTATCGAACACCATTCAAATAAACATAGCCAAACCACCCGCGAAGATCGCGATTGGGAGAATGTATATAGAAACAGATGGCAGTACGATAAAGTTGTCCGCTCCACCCACGGAGTCAACTGCACGGGATCTTGCAGCTGGAATATTTATGTGAAAAACGGCATCGTCACGTGGGAAGGGCAAAATTTGAATTATCCTTCAACCGGCCCTGATATGCCTGACTTCGAGCCAAGGGGCTGTCCCCGCGGGGCAAGTTTTTCCTGGTATATCTACAGCCCGCTCCGTGTGAAATACCCATACGTGCGCGGTGTCCTGATCAATTTGTGGCGGGAAGCATTGCAGGCTCATCAAAACCCTTTGGAAGCATGGAAATCGATCGTTGAAAATCCGGATAAAGCGAAGTCCTATAAACAGGCGCGGGGAAAGGGCGGCTTTGTGCGCGCTGAATGGCCGGAGGTGCTGAAGCTGATTTCTGCTTCTCTGCTGTATACGGTTATAACATACGGCCCTGACCGGAATATCGGGTTTTCTCCGATTCCGGCTATGTCCATGATCAGCCATGCGTCAGGCTCGCGGTTTATGTCTTTGATTGGCGGCCCTATGCTCAGTTTCTATGATTGGTATGCGGATCTTCCCCCGGCATCACCGCAAATCTGGGGCGACCAGACAGACGTCCCGGAAAGCAGTGATTGGTACAACTCAGGCTATATCATCACATGGGGTTCCAATGTGCCGTTAACGAGGACGCCGGATGCGCATTTTTTGGCAGAAGCCCGCTATAAAGGCGCTAAGGTCATCTCAATCAGCCCCGATTTCGCGGAATCCTCTAAATTTGCAGATGACTGGCTGAGCATCCGCCAAGGAACAGACGGCGCGCTTGCGATGGCGATGGGGCATGTGATCCTGCAGGAGTTTTACGTTAATCAGAAGACGGAGCGTTTCATAGAGTACGCAAAGCAATACACGGATTTCCCGTTCTTTGTCACTCTAACTAAAGAGGATGGCGTGTATACGGCCGGGCGTTTTCTTCACGCAAAGGACATCGGGCGGCAGACGGAGCATGATCAGTGGAAGCCTGCGGTGTGGAATGAACGTACAAGCGCATTCGCGATCCCGCAAGGAACAATGGGCTCCCGCTGGGACGGCCAAAAGAAATGGAACCTGCACATGATAGATGAAGAAACAGGCGAATCGATTGAACCCCGGCTTTCGGTGCTCGGCATAGAGGACGAAATCGGCACGGTTCGAATCCCTTATTTCTCAAATGAGGGAAACAGAGTGCTAGAGCGAGATCTGCCTATAAAAAAACTGGCCCTGGACAATGAAGATGTCTATGTCACAACCGTATTTGACTTGATTTTGGCTAACTACGGCGTGAATCGGGGGATCGGGGAGAAATCAGCCTGCTCGTATGACGATCCTGAACCGTTTACGCCAGCCTGGCAGGAGCAGGTGACAGGGATCAAAAAAGAAGCCGTCATTAAGATAGCCAGAGAGTTTGCCCAAAATGCAATCGATACAGAGGGCCGATCCATGATTATCGTAGGGGCGGGGATCAACCACTGGTTCAACTCTGACACGATCTACCGGGCAGTATTAAATCTCGTATTACTGGTAGGCGCCCAAGGCGTAAACGGAGGAGGCTGGGCTCATTATGTAGGACAGGAAAAGCTCCGCCCTGCTGAAGGCTGGCAGACGATCGCCAACGCTAAGGATTGGGAGGGGGCGCCAAAGCTGCAAAACGGCACTTCCTTTTTCTATTTTGCGACTGACCAGTGGCGCTACGAGGATCAGCCGGTCAGTGACTTAGCATCTCCGATGGCGGCATCCTCCCGCTACAAGCATCACGCCGACTACAATGTGCTGGCGGCAAGACTCGGGTGGCTTCCGTCTTATCCGACATTTGATAAAAACGGAATTGACCTGTACAAAGAAGCTGAAAAAGCGGGGGCGAAGACAACAAAAGATGTTGCTGACTATGTGGCCCGCCAGCTTCAAGAGAAAAAACTGAAATTTGCCATTGAAGATCCTGACAATGAAGCGAATTTTCCGAGAAACCTGTTCGTGTGGAGAGCGAATCTGATCTCCAGTTCGGGAAAAGGGCATGAATATTTTCTCAAGCATCTCTTGGGAACGACGAACGGCTTGATGAATGACGACAGCGACAGCATCCGTCCTGAAGAAATCAAATGGCGCGAGCAGGCACCGGAAGGAAAGCTCGATTTGTTAATCAATCTCGATTTCCGAATGGCCGGTACCGCCTTGTATTCCGATATCGTGCTTCCGGCGGCGACATGGTATGAAAAACACGATCTCAGCAGCACTGATATGCATCCGTTTATCCACCCCTTTGCCCCGGCTATTTCGGCTCCTTGGGAATCGAAGTCAGACTGGGATATTTTCAAGGCTTTATCAAAAGCCGTCTCCGATCTCGCGGACGAAGTTGATATGAAGCCGGTAAAAGAAGCTGTCGCCGCACCGCTCCTCCATGACACCATGCAGGAAATGGCCCAGCCTCTCGGAAAAATTAAGGACTGGAGCAAAGGCGAATGCGAAGCCGTCCCGGGGAAAACGATGCCGAACATTCAAGTTGTTGAAAGGGACTACAAGCAAATCTTTCATAAAATGACTGCGCTCGGCCCAAACGCCGCCTTAAAACCAAGCGGAACAAAAGGCATGAGCTGGTCGATTGCCGATGAATACGAATCACTCAAAAAAAGGCTGGGAGAAGTCACCTCAGACAGTGTCGCAAAGGGATGTCCGAATATAAGCGAGGCCAAGCAGGCGGCAGAAGCCGTGTTAACCCTTTCGTCCACGTCGAATGGAAAAGTTGCCGTAAAAGCATGGGAATCGCTTGAAGACATCACAAATCTGAAGCTGAAAGATCTGGCTGAAGAGCGGGAGGAAGAATGCTTTACGTTCGAACAAATCACGGCTCAGCCCAAAACGGTGATCACATCTCCGGCATTTACAGGCTCGGAAAAAGGCGGGCGCAGGTATTCGCCGTTTACGACAAATGTGGAAAAATTAATCCCTTGGCGTACGCTGACAGGCAGACAATCCTATTATGTCGATCATGAGCTAATGATGGAGTTCGGGGAAACGATGGCGACCTTTAAACCGATCCTCCAGCATCGCCCTTTCTTAAGCAAACGGCCTGATCAAGAGGGCAAAGAAATCGTTCTCAATTATTTAACGCCGCATAACAAATGGTCCGTGCACAGCATGTATTTTGATTCTCTGCCGATGCTTACGCTATTTCGCGGCGGGCCGACAGTGTGGATGAATAAAGATGATGCAGAGGACACAGATATCCGAGACAACGATTGGATTGAATGCTTCAACCGAAATGGCGTTGTCGTCGCGAGAGCGGTTTTGTCTCATCGGATTCCTAAAGGAATGGCGTTTATGCACCATGCCCAAGACCGCCACATCAACGTGCCCGGCACAAAACTGACCAATAACCGCGGAGGCACCCATAACAGTCCGACAAGAATTCACGTCAAGCCGACACAGATGATCGGCGGCTATGCCCAGCTCAGCTACGGCTTTAACTACTATGGCCCTACGGGGAATCAGCGTGATCTGAATGTGGTCATCCGCAAGCTGAAGGAGGTCGATTGGCTTGAAGATTAAAGCGCAAATCGGAATGGTCATGAACTTAGATAAATGCATCGGCTGCCACACGTGCAGCGTCACCTGCAAAAACACATGGACAAACCGTTCCGGTGCCGAATATATGTATTTCAATAATGTAGAAACAAAGCCAGGTATCGGCTATCCGAAGCAATGGGAGGATCAGGACAAATATAAAGGCGGCTGGACCTTAAAAAAAGGAAAGCTCGAGCTGAAATCAGGCCCGAAAACCAACCGTCTTGCAAATCTTTTCTATAATCCGAATCAGCCAACCATTGATGATTACTACGAGCCTTGGAACTATGATTATGAAACGCTGACTAACAGTCCGCAGAAAAAACATCAGCCCGTAGCGCGGCCAAAATCGTCGCTGACGGGAGATTTCATGAATATTGAATGGGGGCCGAACTGGGAGGACGATCTGGCGGGCGGCCACATTACGGGACTTGAAGATCCGAACGTTCAAAAGATGGAGGAGTCTATCAAAACAGAATTCGATGAAGTCTTTATGATGTATCTTCCGCGCATCTGCGAGCACTGCATCAATCCGGCGTGCGTTTCATCCTGCCCGTCCGGCGCCATGTACAAACGCGAGGAAGACGGCATTGTGCTTGTGGATCAAAACGCGTGCCGTTCATGGAGATATTGCGTTTCATCCTGCCCTTATAAAAAAGTCTATTTTAACTGGCAAACGAACAAAGCGGAAAAATGCACACTCTGCTTTCCGCGTTTGGAGGCGGGACTGCCGACCATCTGTTCAGAGACATGTGTGGGGAGAATCCGTTATTTGGGCGTCATGCTGTATGACGCGGATAAGGTGGAGGAAGCGGCATCTGCAGAAAATGAAAAGGATCTCTATCATTCTCAATTAGAAGTGTTTCTTGATCCGAATGATCCCGAGGTTGCTAAACAAGCAAAGGAACAGGGCATCCCGACAGAATGGATAGAGGCTGCACAGCAATCGCCCATTTATAAGATGATCATCGACTGGAAAATCGCCCTGCCGCTTCATCCGGAGTATCGGACATTGCCGATGGTTTGGTACATTCCTCCTTTGAGTCCAATCATGAATCTCTTTGAAGGAGAGGGAAGCCGGCAAACAGCGGAAGACATTTTTCCGGCTATCGACCAAATGAGGATTCCGATTGACTATTTGGCGCAGCTATTAACGGCCGGTGATACAGATCATATTCGGTCGACATTAAAGAAAATGTCTGTCATGCGCCAGTATATGAGAGCGATCCAGACGAATAAATCCATCGATCCGGCACTGATCTCCAGTGTCGGCTTAACAGAACAGCAAATTGAAGACATGTATCGGCTGCTTGCGATCGCCAAATACGATGACCGATTTGTGATTCCGAGCAGCCACCGTGAAGACATTTCTGATTTATACGCTGAACAAGGGAGCTGCGGCTTATCATTTTCAGGCGGTCCCGGCTCTTGTATATAACCAAAGAAAAATGAGGTGTAACACGATGAACACCACAGACCGGCAAATCACATTCTCGGCTCTTTCCTATCTTCTTTCGTATCCGGATGAAGAGTGGAGAGCGGAACATCCCGAATGGAAAGATCTGATCAATGAAATCGAAAATCAGCATATCCGGGAGAAACTGCTTCATTTTGTAAAGTCATCAGCATGTTTTTCCCCGCAGGCCCTGATTGAACATTATGTATACACGTTTGACTTCGGGAAAAAAACGAATATGTATGTCACCTACTTTAACTCAGGCGAGCAAAGGGAACGCGGCATTGAATTGCTGCAGTTAAAGAACACTTATGAGCAATCCGGCTTCCTCCCGACAGACAAAGAGCTTCCCGATTACCTGCCGCTTATGCTGGAATTCGCCGCCATTGCGGAGATGAAGGAAGCCAAGAGCATATTTGAGAAGTATCTGTCTAATTTGCGGGAGCTGACATCCCGTTTAGATCAAAACCAAAGTTTATATGCCGTACTGCTGGATGCACTGCTTACCGCGCTTGAGGAAATCGGCTTGTGTGAAAGCAGCGAAGGAGCTGTTCGGACATGAGCGGGCAGATCCTGTGGGTCATCATGCCGTATATGGTATTGACGATATTTATCGGCGGGCATATTTACCGCTATCAGCACGACCAGTTTGGCTGGACCGCCAAATCAAGCGAACTGTTAGAAAAGAAAAAGCTTGCGGCGGGCAGCACGCTCTTTCATTGGGGGATGCTGTTTGTTATCGGCGGACACGTTATGGGCATTCTCATCCCCGAAGGTGTGTATCGTGCAATCGGCATCACAGAACACGTGTATCACAAAATGGCGATTGGCGTCGGCTTGCCGGCGGGAATTGCTGCAGTAATTGGACTTTTCATCCTGACATACAGAAGGCTGTTTGACAAAAGGATCCGCAAAACCAGCTCGCCCTCCGATTTTCTCACGCTGTTTTTGCTGCTGTTTGTGATGGTCTCGGGCGTTGCAGCCACATTTCTCAACGTTGATTCGAAAGGATTCGATTACCGGACAACAGTCGGGCCGTGGTTCAGGCAGATCTTTTTGCTGAGGCCGGACGCTTCTTTAATGGAGAGTGTTCCGCTATGGTTTAAGCTTCATATTCTCATGGGATACGTCATTTTTATCATGTGGCCATTTACGAGATTGGTTCACGTGTTCAGCCTGCCGCTCAAATACCTGACCCGCAGCTATGTCGTATATCGCAAGCGTTCGAAACAACACATACAGCATCCGTAAAAACATCCCCCTTTGCCAAAAAGGGGGATTTCTCATCTTCTCTTCACATTATAGGAAAAAATAAAAACCTAAGATATTTTCTTACAAGACAATTGCTTGGCGGAAAGGAATACTGATATTTTTGTATTTGGAAATAACAATATATTCGAAAAAGGAGAGTGAAGAATGAAACGGATGTTCCTCATTTTAACTGCCTGCCTCATCACTAGCGCCGGGGTTCTGACGCTCAGACATTCTCATGTGTTAACCGGCGGCACAGCCGGCCTTTCTCTAAGCCTGACATACGTGTTTCATTCCTCGTTTGCTATGATCTTCTTTCTGATTAATATCCCGTTTTATGTCTTCTCTTTTATCAGAATGGGTGCCAGCTTCACTTTATCCACGTTATTTGCAGTAACAGCACTGACTCTTTTTACAAGCGCTGATCACTGGCTTCCGCCCGTCTCTTTTTCCCCGTTTGCCGGCGCGATTTGCGGCGGAGCATTGATCGGGTTCGGCCTGTCGCTCATGTTTTATCACCAGGCATCCCTTGGCGGCGCCAATATTATCGCTTTATTTATGCAAAAGCGATACGGGTGGAATCCGGGGACGGTTAATTTCGCCTTCGATTTCGCCGTTGTGCTGGCCGGCATTTTTTCCGTCGGTTTGCAAAAAGGCCTCTGCTCCATTCTGTCCATTGCCATCACGGGATTGGCTGTCGGCTTCTTTAAACATAAAATCAAAAGCAGCTACTCGCTGAAGCCAGATTTGCTCAAGAACTTTACTTCCGGCCAATCACAGGAAGCCTCCTCGTAAGCCTTTCCGCCCCGCGCGCGGAGAGGCTTTTTTCATAGAAAGGTTTAACGGTTAGAAATAAGAGGAAATACGAAGGTAATCGGATCGGATTGGAGAGGGGACAAATGCTGAAAAGGAGACTGGAGTTTTTCTTTTTATATATCATGCTCATCGGGGCATACGTCATATGGGTTTTTCCGGTTTCCAGGCTTGAGTTTTACGGAGGATTGCTTTGCTATGCCGGCATTATTTTGTTCAGCATTTATTCGTTAATCCTTGAAAATCGAACGTCACAGCACACGCTGTTATGGATACATATTCTAGTCTTTTTTCCGATCGCGGGCTACATGTTTTATCTGTTTTCCGGACAGCTGTATGTAAAAGGAAAGCTGTTTAAAACAAAACGAATGTACAACAGGGAGAAGCTTCGAAAGCAGTTTGACATGGAGGAAACGCCTGAAGTGACCGGATTGAAGGACAATCAGGAAAGGTTCTTTACCTATTCCATCAGGGCTTCACATATGAATATCAACACGAAAAGCAAGGTGAAGGTTTTGAAAAACGGGGAACAAACCTTTCCTGATATTTTCAAAGCGATGCGGAAAGCGGAATCTTATCTGCATATCGAATACTACATGTTCAAATCGGACATGCTTGGCCGCGGCATGATGGAGATTATGATGGAAAAGGCGCGTCAGGGTGTCGAGGTGCGGTTTTTATATGACGCTGCGGGCAGCATCAAATTGGCAGGAAGAGATATTATGAAAATGAAAAAAGCGGGCGTGGACATTGTTCCTTTTTCTCCGCTGAAATACGGGTTCTTCAATCAGAAATTGAATTTTCGAAATCACCGTAAAATCGTGATCATAGACGGGAAAATCGGCTTTGTCGGCGGATTGAATGTCGGGAAGGAATATATCAGCCGAGACCCGATTATCGGTTTTTGGAGGGACACTCATCTGCGGCTGGAAGGAGAAATTGTGCAAACGCTTCACGCCATCTTTATGCTGGATTGGGAATATGTCTCTAATGAAGTGTTAATTGATCAAAAAGAATACAATACGCCAGTCCCCGTGGAGGGCGGAGGCATTTATCAAATTGTTGCGACAGGGCCTGACATGAAGGAAAGCATGAGTGACCTCTACTATGAAATGATTTCTACAGCGCAGAAATCTGTGTGGATCGCCACGCCTTATTTTGTCCCGAATGAATCCATCCGCACGGCTTTGAAAGCCGCCGCGACAAAAGGGGTTCAGGTGCGGATTATGGTGCCGGAGACGAATGACAGCTTTTTAACGCAATACGCGTCGAGATCGTATTTCCCTGAGCTGCTTCTAGAAGGGATTGAGGTGTATTCCTATCAAAAAGGCTTCATGCATCAAAAAGTAATAATCATTGACGGCGATCTCGCCTCAGTCGGAACCGCAAACATGGATATGCGCAGCTTTCAGCTCAATTTTGAAGTGAACGTTTTCTTCACGGATGCCGAAGCGATCCGCACCCTGGAAGACCATTTCGAAGAGGATATGCTGGAAAGTGAGAAACTTAGCCCTGTCGGCTTTTATAAAAGAGGAATGGCCGACCGGACAAAGGAATCTGTTGCCCGTCTCTTTTCAAGTGTTCTGTAAGAAAAAAGAAATACTGTCTTTCAAAACAGCCAGTGTATAGTATAATTGAGAAATCTTATCAGTTATTAATGCATTGGGGGAAGATAGGGTGCTGCGGCAATTTTTTGCGTATTATAAACCATATAAAACATTGTTCTTTCTCGACTTTTTCTCGGCGATCGCAGGAGGCTTAATGGAGCTGAGTTTTCCTTTAATCGTCAATTATTTTATTGATACCCTGCTTCCGGGGAGAGACTGGGGCCTGATCATCGCGACCTCAATCGGATTGTTCGCGGTTTACGCGCTCAGCTCGGCTCTTCAATATGTCGTCACGTATTGGGGGCATATGCTCGGAATCAATATTGAAACCGATATGAGAAAGTCGCTATTTGACCATCTGCAAAAGCTGTCCTTCAAATTTTACGACAACAACAAGACGGGAACGTTAATGTCGAAGCTGACGAACGACTTAATGTACATCGGCGAAGTCGCCCATCACGGTCCAGAAGATTTGTTCATCGCCATTATGACGATTCTCGGGGCGTTCGGGGTTATGCTGTTTATCAACTGGCAGCTGGCATTGCTGACGTTTATGATCATGCCGATTGTCATTTGGCTTGCGCTTTACTTCAATAAAAAAATGACCAAAGCGTTTACGACGCTGAACAAGGATATCGGAGACTTCAGTGCGCGGGTAGAAAATAATATCGGCGGCATCCGGCTCGTTCAGGCGTTCGGCAATGAATCGTTTGAAAAAGAGCGCTTTGCTGTCAACAATCAGCGATTCCGCATCACTAAGCTGTCATCATATAAAATCATGGCGAAAAACGGCTCCATCAGCTATATGCTGACACGGTTTGTCACGCTGTTTGTCCTCTTGTGCGGTACGTGGTTTGTCATCCGAGGCTCCCTGTCATACGGAGAATTTGTGGCGTTTGTGCTATTAACGAATGTCCTGTTTCGGCCGATTGACAAAATTAACGCCATTATTGAAATGTATCCGCGGGGAATTGCCGGCTTTAAAAGCTACATGGAACTGATGGAGACAGAGCCGGATATTCAGGATTCCCCTGAGGCGAGAGACGTTTCCGGGCTGAAAGGTGATATCCGCTATCAGCATGTTTCGTTTGGCTATGATGAGAATCAACATGTTCTTCATGACATTAACCTGACCATTCGGGCAGGGGAAACGGTAGCGTTTGTCGGTCCGTCCGGAGCGGGGAAATCAACACTTTGCAGTCTGCTTCCGCGCTTTTATGAAGCGTCAGAAGGCGACATTGCCATTGACGGCATCAGCACTAAAGACATGACGCTGTCTTCCTTGCGCGGGCAGATTGGCGTTGTGCAGCAGGACGTTTTCTTATTCTCGGGCACACTGAGAGAGAATATTGCATATGGCCGTTTGGATGCATCGGAAGAGGAAATCTGGCAGGCTGTGAAGCAGGCTCACTTAGAAGAACTCGTCAATCACATGCCGGATGGATTGGACACTGTCATCGGAGAACGCGGCGTAAAACTTTCCGGCGGGCAAAAGCAGCGCCTTTCCATTGCGAGGATGTTCTTGAAAAATCCATCTATCCTGATTCTGGACGAGGCAACTTCCGCCCTTGATACAGAAACAGAAGCGGCGATCCAAAAGGCGCTTCAAGAATTGTCGGAGGGGCGCACGACGCTGGTGATCGCCCACAGACTGGCGACGATCAAACACGCGGACAGAATTGTCGTCGTGACAAAAAACGGTATCGAGGAACAAGGGCGGCATCAGGAACTGATCGAAGCCGGCGGTATTTACAGCAGACTGCATCATGCACAGTTCGGAGAGATGGTGCAGCAATAGGAGGAGAGTATGGATAGAAAAAATGTGCTGTACATAGCTGTTTCGTTAGACGGGATGATCGCGAGAGAGGATGGGAGCGTCGACTGGCTGGATGAATTTGAAGGCGAGGGTGATAACGGGTACAGTGAATTTTATCAGACTGTTGATACCGTCATATTAGGGCGGAGCACATACGAACACACCAAAATTCTCACACCCGATTTTCCGTATCAGGATAAAACATGCTACGTGTTTACGGAAACGCCCGACAGCTATCATGATAAACACGTGACGTTTATCGATGAAGACATCAAAGCGTTCACCGGCCGCTTAAAACAGCAAAAAGGCGTAAATATCTGGATCGCGGGCGGGGCAGAGCTGGTGAATACCTTTATGAAAGAGGATGCAGTCGACGAATTCATCATCACTGTCATTCCGGTTGTATTAGGGTGCGGCATTCCGCTGTTTCATGAGCAAAATACCGAAACAAAGCTGCGTTTAACCGATATAAAACGATTTGGACAGGCGGCGCAGCTGCATTATAAACGAGCATAAGAAAAAGGATAGACATCACTGTCTATCCTTTTTTATGTAAGTTAGAGCGCTTCTCTCTCAGCGGGCTCAATCATATTCTGAAACTTTTCAACCAGCTGAGACGCTTTTGTTCCTTCAACCACAATCAGATATTCTTTTTCGTTATGAGCCATACGGAACGTTTCCAGCTCGATTAAGCTTTTGATTTTGCACATCGTTTTCTTTGAGTAAATATAAACCTCGTGGCTTCCGGAATGGCACATTTTATATAGGTGAATCAAATTTCTTAAAGTAAATGCCTGTGCGGCTACTTTTAGAGACTTGATGTTTTTCATGTTCTTTCTCCTCCATTGATTCTTGTCTTATATAGCGTATGTTCCCAATGTGTACAAACTGTAAACCTGTTTTTGCACACTTATGATTTCCATTGCAGAGTGCCGCCGCCAATCCGTTTCACGCCGCGGATTGAGCTCAGTTCATCCATCAGCCGGAGAAGCGCCTTGTCCTTCTGTTTCGCCTCGATCATAAAATCAATATTGGTTCCCCATTGTCTGAAGCGCTCCAAAAGCGGCAGCAAGAAGTTGGCGTCTACATATTCCGCATGGCTGCGCACCGCTTGCTCCGATTTTGGAGAGGAAAGATGGACCTTCGGCTGCAATCCGATCCGCTGCCATGTGTTGATCATCCGGGGCAGTGCTTCATTCAGGTCTGCATGATCATCCGAGTTTGCGTAAAAATGATGAAAATCAAAGACAAACGGAACATTCTCTTGTTCACAGACCTGAAGCGTCTCTTCCGTGGTGTACGTTTTATCGTCATTTTCCAGCGTCATCCGCTGTTTGATCTCTTTCGGAAGCATTTTCATGTTTTGATGAAATTGTTTCAGAGCGTTTTCTTTGTTTCCGTAAGCGCCGCCGATATGGATGTTGATAACTGAGCGGTCTGCAATCCCCATCGCTTCAAGCATGCGGTAGTGATAAGCCATATCGGTTACTGCATTTGCTGTAATGGATTCCTTAGGGCTCGTAAACAGGGTAAACTGGTTAGGATGAAAGCTTGTGCGCAGATTGTATCTTTTCACGAGTTCTCCAATCTCACGGAACTCCTTGCGAAACGGCGTCACAAAGTCCCACATCACGTCAGGATGAGTGGCCAGCGGCACAATTGAGCTGGAAAAACGGTACAATGGAATATCGTGGCCGATGATATAGTGAAGGGTTCTCATGGTATTGCGCAAGTTGGCTTTCGTCACAGCCAAAAGGGCTTCTTTTCTCTCATTCTCGGGCAGCTTTGAATAACGGGCGAATGTCAGTGTTTTGGCGGGAGACGCATCCCAAAGGCTCATCGCATTTGAGACGAACCCGAATCTGAAAATCATAGGAACTCTCCTTTATAGAAAATAAGATAATGCTTTACCGAACCATTCCGCCGGTCGCTGCCTGAACGTGCGTTTTTTGAAATTTTCTTTTGTCAGCAGCTCCGACTTTTTAATATCCTCTTCAATCGTGGCATAGACTTCTTTTGTAAATGCAACATCATCAATTTCAACGTTTACCTCTTCATTTAAAAACAGGCTGCGCTGATCAAAATTGGCTGTGCCGATCATGCTGAAGTGATCGTCAATGATCAAGGCTTTCACATGATAAAATCCTTGGTAAAAACGGTAGATGAGACAGCCGGCATCCAGCAGGTCCGAATAATATGTAAAAGCAGCTTCTCTGACCAGCGGGTGATCTGATTTCATCGGCACAATCAATGTAACGTCTACACCGTTTTTTCTTGCTTTGACCAAAGCCTGCTGAAGCGGTTTAGTCGGAATATAATATGGCGTGCAAATCGTAATGCGCTCTTTCGCCTGTGCGATATTTGCCAAATACGTTTTTTCAAGAGAATAGCCGTCAGTCGCATAAATCTTATGAGGGATATTCCCTTGGGGAAGCTCAGGCCAAACATCCGGACCCAGTTCGGCTGATCCGGTATTTCGTTTCAGGTCGGCTGTAAAAAGCGTTTGAAGATCGCGGACACCTTCTCCCGTCATACGCAGATGATAATCCTCCCAATTGCCGAACTTCGCCTTTTTTCCAAGGTATTCCTCACCAATGTTAAACCCGCCGACATAGCCGACTTTTCCATCCATCACAGCAATTTTCCGGTGATTTCGTTTTTGTATATGAAAAAAGAAATAAGGGAAACGGGGCCGGTTTAAAAAATGAACGTGAACGCCGGCGTTTTTCATTGTCTCCAGCGCCGGTTTTTTAATTTTTTGGCTGCCCGACCAATCCAGAAGCAAATAAACCGATACGCCGGCCTGGGCTTTTGTTTTCAGCAGTGTGAACATATTGTGGCTGACCTCATCGTTTTTCATAATGAAAAACATCACGTGAACGGAAGAGACGGCATCGCGTATATCCTCCATCATCCGTTCAACAAGATCAGCGCCGCAGTGAATCAATTCGATATCACTTTTCTTTTTTGAAAAAACAGGCTCATACGCTTTCTTTCTGTATGCGGCGCGGCCCATAAAGATATCCAGCAGGATTAAAGCCAATAGTATGATGACAACGATGAGAATCACGAAAAATACCTTCATCCCGGCACTCCTTTCCGTAGTTGTAGGTAGTGTGCCCGAACAGCAGGAATTTAATTATTGACTGAACACTCATTCATTATTTATCATAAAGATAATCTAATACAGATTTTGGGGCAGGGGATCACGGTCTTCATCAGTAAAAAGGGGGAATTGGAATGAGCGGCTTTCTCATTGTCAATGCATTATTATTTCTGATTGTAACCGCTTACGCTGTTTATTTGTTTGTCTATTTGGTCAAAACAAGGCTTGCTTACATCAGGCTCGGCCAAAAGGAACAGTTCGATAAACGGATCAAGGAACGGCTTCAGGCCATATGGGTGAATGTATTCGGGCAGAAAAAACTGCTCAAGGATAAGAAAAGCGGCATCATTCACGTCATGTTTTTCTACGGCTTTATATTGGTTCAGTTCGGAGCGATTGACTTTATCATCAAAGGGCTGGTCCCGGATCGAAATCTGCCGCTTGGCCCGATCTATCCCGCCTTCACTTTTTTTCAGGAAATCGTTACGTTTCTGATCTTAATTGCGGTTGGCTGGGCATTTTACAGACGCTATATCGAAAAGCTCGTCAGGCTGAAACGAGGCTTTAAATCTGGACTTGTTCTCATTTTTATCGGCGGTTTAATGCTGACGGTTTTATTGGGGAACGCAATGAATCTGATCTGGCATAATCACGGGCTTTCTTGGAGCGAGCCGATCGCTTCAGGCATCGCGTTTTTGCTTGGCGGCGTCGGGGAGACGGGCGCCGCGGTGATTTTCTATATCGCATGGTGGGTGCACCTGCTGTTTTTACTGAGCTTTTTAGTGTATGTGCCGCAGTCAAAGCACGCTCATTTAATTGCCGGTCCTGCCAACGTCTTTTTCAACAGGCTTGAAGCGCCCGGAAAGCTCGAAAAAATTGATTTCACAGACGAAACGAAAGAAAGCTACGGAGCGGGAAAAATTGAGGATTTCAGGCAGTCCCAGTTGATTGATCTGTATGCGTGTGTCGAGTGCGGCCGCTGCACCAATATGTGCCCTGCGACTGGCACCGGAAAAATGCTGTCGCCGATGGATTTAATTTTACGCCTCAGGGACCACCTCACAGAAAAAGGCGCTGCCGTCACTTCGCGCTCGCCATGGGTGCCGGCTGCAGCATTCCGGCATACGAAAGGGAACCAGCTGGCTGCGGCAGCCTCAGGGAGCGGATCACAGGAAGCCGCCGCCGCGCTAGATTACAGTCCGAGCTTAATCGGCGATGTCATTACCGAAGAAGAAATTTGGGCCTGCACCACTTGCCGGAACTGTGAAGATCAGTGCCCCGTCATGAACGAGCATGTTGATAAAATCATTGATCTTCGCCGCTATCTCGTGCTGACTGAAGGAAAAATGGACAGTGACGCACAGCGGGCGATGACGAGTATTGAGCGGCAGGGAAATCCGTGGGGCCTCAACCGCAAGGAACGTGAAAATTGGCGCGACGCAGCCCCAGATGCCGATATTCCGACAGTAAAAGAATTAAAAAAAGAGGAAAAAGAATTCGAATATCTTTTCTGGGTCGGTTCCATGGGGTCGTACGACAACAGAAGCCAAAAGATCGCCATCTCCTTTGCAAGACTGCTGAACCAAGCAGGTGCGACCTTTGCGATCCTCGGCAACAAAGAAAAAAATTCAGGGGACACCCCGCGCCGCCTTGGAAATGAGTTTTTATTTCAAGAACTGGCCGAAAAGAATATCTCGGAATTTGAAAAAAATAATGTGAAAAAAATCGTTACGATTGATCCGCACGCATACAATTTATTTAAAAACGAATATCCTGATTTCGGCTTTGAAGGCGAAGTGTATCATCATACGGAAGTGCTGGCCGATCTGGTGAAGAGCGGGAAACTAAAACCGCAGCACCCAGTTCATGAAACGATCACCTTCCACGACTCATGCTACTTGGGACGGTACAACGAAGTCTATGATCCGCCGAGAGAGATTTTAAAAGCCATTCCGGGTGTGCGGCTTATTGAAATGGAGAGAAACCGGGAAACCGGCATGTGCTGCGGAGCTGGCGGAGGCTTAATGTGGATGGAGGAAGAGTCAGGCAACAGGATTAATGTCGCCAGAACAGAGCAAGCGCTGGCAGTCAATCCGTCGGTAATCAGCTCCGGCTGTCCGTACTGCCTCACGATGCTTGGGGACGGCACAAAGGCAAAAGAAGCGGAAGATCGAGTCAAAACGTATGACGTCGCGGAGCTTCTGGCTCAATCTGTCTTGGGCGCTGATATGACAATGGGGGAAAAGCGATGAATTTTTCATTAACAGAAGAACACGAAATGATTCGTAAATTGGTTCGTGATTTTGCGAAGCATGAGGTTGCACCCACAGCGGCAGAACGTGACGAACAAGAACGCTTCGATCGTGACCTGTTTCGGGAAATGGCGGACTTAGGATTAACAGGGATTCCGTGGCCTGAAGCTTACGGCGGAATCGGAAGTGACTACCTGGCTTATGTCATAGCGGTGGAGGAACTGTCAAAAGTCTGCGCCTCCACCGGCGTGACGCTTTCAGCCCATATCTCGCTTTGCGGCTGGCCGCTGTTTGCATTTGGCACAGAAGAACAAAAGGCAGCGTACTTAACACAGCTGGCCCTTGGGCAGAAAATCGGGGCTTTCGCTTTGACTGAAGCGGGCTCCGGTTCAGACGCCGGCGGGATGAAAACAACCGCTGAGCGAATCGGTGATGACTATGTATTAAACGGATCAAAAGTGTTTATTACAAACGGCGGCGCCGCTGATATTTATATTGTGTTTGCAGTCACTGACGCTGAGAAAAAGAAAAAAGGCATTTCCGCTTTTATTGTAGAAAAGGATTTCGAAGGATTTTTGACAGGCAAGAAAGAAAAGAAACTAGGCATCCGTTCTTCTCCGACAACAGAGATCATCTTCGAAGACTGTGTCGTTCCCGCAGAAAATCGTCTCGGTGAAGAAGGGGAAGGCTTCAAAATCGCGATGAAGACGCTTGACGGAGGAAGAAACGGCATTGCGGCGCAGGCTGTTGGCATCGCCCAGGGAGCGCTTGATGCGGCGCTTCAATACGCAAAAGAAAGAAAACAGTTCGGCAAATCGATCGCCGAGCAGCAGGGCATTGCTTTTAAACTTGCAGATATGGCGACAATGATAGAAGCTTCAAGGCTACTGACCTATCAGGCGGCATGGCTGGAATCGTCAGGCCTTCCATATGGAAAAGCCTCCGCTATGTCCAAACTGCTGGCGGGGGATACGGCGATGAAGGTGACGACCGAAGCTGTGCAGATTTTCGGCGGCTACGGATATACGAAGGATTATCCTGTTGAACGCTATATGCGCGACGCGAAAATTACGCAAATCTACGAAGGCACCCAAGAAATTCAAAGGCTGGTTATCTCCAGAATGCTCGCAGAATAAGGCAAAACATCTATCAGTCGGATCACTCTTGTAAAATTATTTAAATTAACGCTGTTAAGGGTAGCATATTCTGTTTTATTTTGTTTATAATGAGAGGTATGGTTTGTATAAGAACGATACAATATCGCTTTCATTATTGATAAAACAGATACATATAAGTAATAGAAAGGGAGTGTCCGACCTTGGGTATCAAACAATATTCACAGGAACAGCTAAAGGAAATGGCTTTAGTTGAAATCGCTCACGAATTATTTGAAGATCATAAAAAACCAGTTCCTTTTCAGGAGCTTTTAAATGAAATTGCATCATTGCTCGGCGTAAAAAAAGAAGAGCTTGGAGACCGCGTCGCACAATTTTATACAGATTTAAACATTGACGGCCGCTTCTTGGCGCTCTCTGACCAGACTTGGGGCCTTCGCAGCTGGTATCCGTACGATCAGCTTGATGAAGAAACACAGCCGACAGTTAAGGCGAAAAAGAAAAAAGCGAAAAAAGCTGTTGAAGAAGATCTTGATCTTGATGAATTTGAAGAGGTTGACGAAGACGACCTCGATTTGGCTGAGGTTGAGGAAGAACTTGATCTCGATGCGGATGAGTTTGACGATATCGATGAAGACGACGAAGACGAAGACGAGCTCGAAATTGATGATGATCTCATTGATGACGATGAGGAAGAAGAAGAAGATGATGACTATGATGAAGGCGATGAGGATAAAAAATAGTAAAAGAATTTCATCCTCAAATCGATCTTGACTTTCATAGTCGAACTATGTAGTATGTATTTTGGGCTCTTCAAAAACGAAGAGAGAACATAGAACGTTATGCTCCCTTTCAAGAAATTGAAAGGGAGCTTTCTTATTTTCACCCCTCATTTTTCTTATAAATCATTTAAAAGGCTAAATGATTTCCTATAAAACGGTACATTTTAAGAAATGTAGCTTAGAGCGAAGAGAGGAGCAAACGAAATGACGAAATATATTTTTGTAACCGGGGGAGTCGTATCCTCACTTGGAAAGGGTATTGTAGCAGCTTCATTAGGGCGTTTGCTGAAAAACCGCGGACTGAACGTCACCATTCAAAAATTCGATCCATACATCAACGTCGATCCGGGAACAATGAGCCCTTACCAGCACGGTGAAGTATTCGTAACAGATGACGGCGCTGAAACAGACTTAGACCTGGGCCACTATGAACGTTTTATCGACATCAACCTGAATAAATTCAGCAACGTAACAACAGGTAAAATCTATTCAACGGTTCTTAAAAAAGAACGCCGCGGAGATTACCTCGGTGGAACAGTGCAGGTTATTCCGCACATCACAAATGAATTGAAAGACCGCGTATACCGCGCGGGTAAAGAAACAAACGCGGATGTCGTAATTACAGAAATCGGCGGTACTGTCGGAGACATCGAATCCTTGCCATTCCTTGAAGCGATCCGCCAAATGAAGAGTGACATCGGCCGTGAAAACGTGATGTACATCCACTGTACACTTGTGCCTTACATTAAAGCTGCCGGCGAACTGAAAACAAAACCGACACAGCACAGCGTAAAAGAATTAAGAAGCCTGGGCATTCAGCCAAACATTATCGTTGTTCGTACAGAAATGCCGATTTCTCAAGATATGAAGGACAAAATCGCATTATTCTGCGACATTGATACAAAAGCGGTTATTGAATGTGAAGATGCGGACAACCTCTATTCCATCCCGCTTGAGCTTCAAAAACAAGGACTTGATAAGCTTGTTTGCCAGCACATGCAGCTGGAATGCAAAGAAGCGGAAATGTCCGAGTGGAAAGAGCTTGTAAACAAAGTCAGCAACCTGTCTCAAACGACCACAATCGGACTTGTCGGAAAATATGTTGAGCTGCCTGACGCTTACATCTCTGTCGTTGAATCACTTCGCCACGCGGGCTACGCGTTTGACACAGATGTAAAAGTGAAATGGATTAACGCTGAGGAAGTAACAGAAAGCAACATCGGAGAGCTTACTAGCGGCACAGACGGTATTATCGTACCGGGCGGCTTCGGTGACCGCGGTGTTGAAGGTAAAATCATTGCGACAAAACATGCGCGCGAAAACAACATTCCGTTCTTGGGCATTTGCTTAGGCATGCAGGTTGCATCTATTGAGTATGCCCGAAACGTATTAGGCTTAAAAGGCGCTCACTCTGCGGAAATTGATCCGTCAACTCAATACCCGATCATCGACCTTCTTCCTGAACAGAAGGATGTTGAAGATCTTGGGGGAACACTTCGTCTCGGCCTTTACCCTTGTAAGCTTGAAGAGGGCACGAAAGCATTTGAAGTGTATCAGGATGAAGTGGTGTACGAGCGTCACCGCCATCGTTATGAATTCAACAACGAATTCAGACAGCAAATGGAAGACCAAGGCTTCGTATTCTCAGGCACCAGCCCGGACGGACGCCTTGTTGAAATTATCGAGCTGAAAGACCATCCTTGGTTCGTGGCTTCTCAGTTCCACCCAGAGTTCAAGTCAAGACCGACAAGACCTCAGCCATTATTCAAAGGCTTTATCGGAGCGTCTGTTGAAGCTGCAAATCAGAAGTAATAAAAAAAGACTTGCCGTTTGTCAAAAGCGGACAAGTCTTTTTTATTTGTTTCCGGCAAGATACAGCATGTACAATAAGTGATTATGCATACTCTTGCAGAATTTCTTTTAATGTAAATGATAGAGCATGGTAGACATACAATGCTGTCATTAATGAAGGGAAGCCGTAACGGGTGCCGTCTTCATCGGGAACGAGCGGCATTTTCAGCTTCGAATCAATATGCACATCGCAATATTGTTCGATTCCGGCGCTGTCTTTGGCTGCCGGCGATACGCAAACGACTCCCGCGCCTTTTTCATAAAGCTCTTTCGCGAGCGCCTGTTCTTCATCTGTACCTGTCCCTGTGCAAAACATCAGCACCCTGTCGCTTTCTGTCACTTCATCGGCGTTGGCGGGAAACGCTTTGACAGAAGGAAGCGGCTCTTTGCCTTCGGTAGCCTCATATAAGACGCCCTGAAGCTCATTTGCCCCGTATATATATATGGAATGCCCGCTGACCACCGCTTGAGCAAGCAATCGCGCCCCATCTTCAATCGCGTCAGGTTCCTTATCCTGAATGCGGGAAAAAATACCTGTTAACTGTGTCGTAAATATTTTCAACATAAGTGAATCCTCCTTTATAACGTACAATAACAGTATACAACAAAAGAGAAAATGCTCAGAAAATGTCGTAAAGTAGACTATTATAATTAAAGGAAATAGGAAAATCAAACAGAATACATAAACTACTGCTTACTTTTGACGAAAATCATAATATTGGGGTGTAAAATGATGAATGAAAAAATTTTAATCGTTGATGATCAATACGGAATACGTATTTTGCTTAACGAAGTGTTCAATAAAGAGGGCTATCAGACATTTCAGGCTGCGAACGGCCTTCAAGCGCTTGATATTGTGACAAAAGAACGTCCGGACCTTGTCCTTCTGGATATGAAAATTCCCGGCATGGACGGAATTGAAATCTTAAAACGGATGAAAGTCATTGACGAAAACATCCGCGTGATCATCATGACGGCTTACGGAGAACTCGATATGATCCAGGAATCAAAGGAATTGGGCGCATTGACGCACTTTGCGAAGCCGTTTGACATCGACGAAATCAGAGACGCCGTCAAAAAATATCTGCCCCTGAAGTCTAACTGACAAAAAGAAGAAACAATTGAATGAGCTCATTGTGTTGCCGATTTGTCGAAAAGTTGGTATTCTAGTTATGGAGAAAAAGCGATCTGAGGATTTACATATGACAGCAAATTATGGGTCATGCTAGGGTGGAAAGCTTTTTTCGCTAGAAGACAATCAGGCTACATAAGGAGGACATTCGACATGCCTTTAGTTTCAATGACGGAAATGTTGAATACAGCTAAAGAAAAAGGTTATGCTGTAGGACAATTTAACTTAAACAACCTTGAGTTTACTCAAGCGATTTTACAAGCAGCTGAAGAAGAAAAATCTCCAGTGATCCTTGGTGTTTCCGAAGGTGCGGGACGCTACATGGGCGGCTTCAAAACAGTCGTAGCTATGGTAAAAGCACTAATGGAAGAGTACAAAGTGACAGTTCCTGTTGCGATCCACTTAGACCACGGTTCAAGCTTTGAATCTTGTGCGAAAGCGATTCATGCAGGTTTCACATCTGTAATGATCGACGCTTCTCACCATCCATTTGAAGAAAACGTAGCAACAACTTCTAAAGTTGTTGAGCTTGCTCATTTCCACGGAGTATCTGTAGAAGCTGAGCTAGGAACAGTCGGCGGACAAGAGGACGACGTTATCGCTGAAGGCGTAATCTACGCTGATCCTAAAGAGTGCCAAGAGCTTGTTGAGCGCACTGGCATCGACTGCCTTGCACCTGCATTAGGTTCTGTTCACGGTCCTTACAAAGGTGAGCCAAACCTTGGCTTCAAAGAAATGGAAGAGATCGGAAATTCAACTGGTCTTCCGCTCGTTCTTCACGGCGGTACTGGAATTCCGACTGCTGACATCAAAAAATCAATCTCACTTGGTACAGCTAAAATCAACGTAAATACTGAAAACCAAATTTCTTCTGCAAAAGCTGTTCGCGAAACGCTGGCAGCTAAGCCTGACGAGTACGATCCTCGTAAATACCTTGGACCTGCTCGCGAAGCGATTAAAGAAACTGTTATCGGTAAAATGCGTGAATTTGGTTCTTCAAACCAAGCTTAATTCAATTGGAACTTTTTATAACCGCCTGACAGCTTGACAGGCGGTTTTCCGTCTATCTTTAGAAAGCGCAATCATATTCACAGTTCTGAAAATTCTTACTCAGGGAGGCTTTTGTAAATGTTATTTTTTATTGATACAGCCAATATCGATGAGATTAAAGAAGCGTATGAATTGGGAGTTCTTGCCGGTGTAACAACGAATCCTAGTTTAGTAGCAAAAGAAGCTAACGTATCATTCCATGACCGCCTTCGTGAAATCACAGAAGTCGTTCCGGGCTCTGTAAGCGCGGAGGTTATTTCTCTGAAAGCTGAGGAAATGATCGAGGAAGGAAAAGAACTGGCGAAAATCGCTCCGAACATCACGGTGAAAATCCCGATGACGGCTGACGGTTTAAAAGCCGTAAAAGCACTTACTGACTTAAACATCAAAACAAATGTCACATTGATCTTCAATGCAAACCAAGCGCTTCTTGCTGCAAGAGCGGGCGCTACATATGTATCTCCATTCTTAGGCCGCTTAGATGATATCGGCCATAACGGGCTTGACCTGATTTCAGAAGTCAAGCAGATTTTTGATATCCACGGGCTTGATACGCAAATCATCGCGGCGTCAATCCGCCATCCTCAGCATGTAACTGAAGCTGCATTAAGAGGTGCTCATATCGGCACAATGCCGCTTAAAGTCATTTATCAGCTGACAAAGCACCCGTTAACAGACAAAGGAATCGAACAATTCCTGGCAGACTGGAACAAGTAATTCAAGCGGCGGCAAACAGAGTGTAGTGTTTGTTTGCCGCGGCCTTTGCTTTTCACCGTCCTGATCCAGCGGACCTTCAGATGCACGCCGCTTACAGAGAAGGAATCATTGGGCTGCAGAAGCTGATATCGGAATGAGGGTTGCGTGCTGCTTTTGCCGGATGACGAAGATGTCTCTTTAGCCGGCGGGTCTCTGACGATTTTTTTGAAACCTATGCCCCCGCAAAGCTTCGCTATTTTCTTCCTGATATTTTACAATGTGTTGTATTCTTTCTCTTCGAATTGGCTAGATTTTGGACATGAGCTTTATTTGCAGAGACAGAATAAAATGCCATTTTATTTAGCTCCGCAGCTATCTTCTTATGGAAGGAGACTATCATGGAAAAGTTGAATATTGCCGGCGGTGACTCGTTAAACGGTACAGTACACATCAGCGGCGCTAAAAACAGTGCTGTTGCATTAATACCAGCAACCATTTTGGCAAATTCCGAGGTGACAATAGAAGGGCTTCCTGAGATTTCAGATATTGAAACGCTGCGTGACCTGTTACAGGAAATCGGCGGCAATGTGCATTTTGAGAATGGGGATATGATTGTAGACCCCACATCAATGATCAGCATGCCGCTTCCTAACGGAAAAGTGAAAAAACTGCGCGCGTCGTATTATTTAATGGGGGCGATGCTCGGCCGCTTTAAACAGGCCGTCATCGGATTGCCTGGCGGCTGCCACCTGGGCCCCCGTCCGATTGACCAGCACATCAAGGGCTTCGAAGCGCTCGGAGCTGAAGTGACCAATGAACAGGGCGCGATTTATTTGCGTGCTGAAAGGCTGAGAGGCGCACGTATATATTTAGATGTCGTAAGCGTCGGGGCAACGATTAACATTATGCTTGCGGCTGTTTTGGCAGAAGGGAAAACCATCATCGAAAACGCTGCGAAAGAGCCGGAGATTATTGATGTCGCGACACTGCTCACCAGCATGGGCGCAAAAATCAAAGGCGCTGGAACCAACGTCATCCGAATCGATGGCGTAAAGGAACTGCACGGCTGCAAACATACGATCATCCCGGACAGAATTGAGGCCGGAACATTTATGATTGCCGGTGCCGCGATGGGCAAAGAGGTCATCATTGATAATGTCATCCCGACTCACCTTGAGTCCTTAACAGCAAAGCTGAGAGAAATGGGCTTTCACATTGAGACAAGCGACGACCAGCTACTCATTGTCGGAGGGCAGAAAAATCTTAAGCCGGTTGATGTAAAAACTCTGGTATACCCGGGCTTTCCGACTGATTTGCAGCAGCCGATGACAGCGCTTTTGACGAGAGCAAAAGGGACAAGCGTCGTGACTGACACCATCTATTCGGCGAGATTCAAGCATATTGATGAGCTGAGACGAATGGGCGCTAATATGAAGGTAGAGGGCAGATCCGCAATCATAACGGGACCTGTCGACCTTCAAGGCGCTAAGGTCAAGGCGAGCGATCTGCGGGCCGGAGCCTGTTTAGTGGTTGCCGGGCTGATGGCCGACGGCGTCACAGAAATTACAGGTCTGGAGCATATTGATCGCGGATACAGCAGCCTTGAGAAAAAACTCGAGGGTCTGGGAGCCACAATCTGGCGCGAGAGAATGACTGATGAAGAGATAGAACAGCTGCAAAATTCTTAATTGGTTATTTGCGAGAGGAGATCGTGTTGAGATGGAAAGAAGTTTATCAATGGAATTGGTTCGTGTGACTGAAGCTGCGGCATTAGCATCTGCAAGATGGATGGGCCGGGGAAAAAAAGACGAGGCTGATGAAGCAGCAACAAGCGCAATGAGAGACGTTTTTGATACAGTTCCGATGAAAGGAACTGTTGTGATCGGAGAAGGGGAAATGGACGAAGCACCGATGCTTTATATCGGGGAAAAACTCGGAAACGGGTACGGTCCGCGTGTCGATGTCGCCGTTGATCCTCTCGAAGGCACAAACATTTTGGCAAGCGGCGGCTGGAATGCGCTGACGGTTATTGCAGTTGCGGACCACGGCACGCTTTTAAACGCTCCAGATATGTATATGCAGAAAATCGCAGTGGGTCCGGAAGCAGTGGGCTGCATTGATATTGAAGCTCCAGTCATTGATAACCTTAAAGCGGTAGCAAAAGCGAAAAACAAAGACGTCGAGGACGTCGTTGCCACCATTTTAAACCGTGATAGACACGAAAAAATCATTTCCGAGCTTCGCGAGGCCGGCGCCAGAATCAAACTGATCAATGACGGGGATGTCGCAGGCGCCATCAACACGGCTTTCGACCACACAGGCGTAGACATCCTGTTCGGATCAGGCGGAGCTCCTGAAGGCGTCCTATCTGCTGTAGCGTTAAAAGCGCTGGGCGGAGAAATTATCGGTAAACTTCTTCCGCAAAGCGAGGAAGAAATCATACGCTGCAACAAAATGGGCCTTGATTTAAGCAAGGTGCTGCGTATGGAAGACCTTGTGAGAGGTGATGACGCGATTTTTGCGGCTACCGGCGTAACTGACGGCGAGCTGTTAAAAGGCGTTCAATTCAAAGGGTCTGTCGGCACGACTGAAAGCTTGGTCATCCGTGCGAAGTCAGGAACTGTCCGTTTCGTTGACGGCAGACACAGCCTGAAGAAAAAACCAAATCTCGTAATCCGTCCATAACAAAGAGAAAAAGCGGGTGTTGACCTGCTTTTCTTTTGCAAAAAAGAGACAACCCTATCAATTGCGTGTCAAAACCTTATTTCAGTTGAATAATTGTTTGAAATAAGGTAAAAATAAAGAGTGCTGCGATTTTTAACTGCGTAATTCCTTCTTTTAAGCACTAGGAAAGTTTCAATTTCTACCGCATACAGACGATATAAGTATTGATCTTCTCATGTTTTTGTCCTCGCTTCCTTCAAAACTCATTAAGACAATCCTTTTAACAAAAGCGCCGATCATGGGTGGAAGTGTTACCGATAGAAGTTCCTTTATGTTAAAAAAAGAATGTGCTTTGGCGGATGTTGTGCAAAAGCAGCAGATTACATGTGTAAAGTAAGATATTGACTATGAAAAGCGTGGTGTTTTTTATGAAAGACGTATCTATTTCCTCTTTGGAAAATATGAAATTGAAAGAGCTATATGAACTTGCAAGACATTATAAAATCTCCTACTACAGCAAACTGACAAAAAAAGAGCTGATTTTCGCCATTCTGAAAGCGAATGCAGAGCAGGAAGATCTTCTGTTTATGGAAGGTGTTCTTGAGATCATCCAATCAGAGGGATTTGGCTTCCTGAGACCGATCAACTATTCTCCAAGCTCTGAAGACATTTACATCTCAGCTTCACAAATCCGCCGTTTCGATTTACGGAACGGAGACAAAGTATCAGGCAAGGTTCGCCCGCCAAAAGAAAATGAGCGCTATTATGGACTTTTGCACGTTGAAGCGGTAAATGGAGATGATCCGGAGTCGGCAAAAGAGCGTGTTCACTTCCCAGCCCTTACCCCGCTTTATCCAGACCGCCATATGGTGCTTGAAACAAAACCGAATTTCTTGTCTACAAGAATTATGGATATGATGGCGCCGGTAGGCTTTGGCCAGCGCGGTTTGATTGTTGCGCCGCCGAAAGCCGGGAAAACGATGCTGCTGAAGGAAATCGCCAACAGCATTACAGCAAACCAGCCTGAAGCAGAGCTGATTGTGCTATTGATCGACGAAAGACCGGAAGAGGTTACAGACATTGAGCGTTCTGTTGCTGGGGATGTCGTCAGCTCAACGTTTGATGAAGTGCCGGAAAACCATATCAAAGTAGCCGAGCTTGTGCTTGAACGCGCTATGCGCCTCGTTGAACACAAGAAAGACGTCATTATCCTGATGGACAGTATCACACGTCTGGCCCGCGCCTACAACTTAGTGATTCCGCCGAGCGGAAGAACACTTTCCGGAGGGATTGACCCGGCAGCGTTCCACCGTCCGAAGCGTTTCTTCGGGGCGGCGAGAAATATCGAAGAGGGCGGAAGCTTAACGATCCTCGCCACTGCTCTTGTTGATACAGGATCCCGTATGGATGATGTAATCTATGAAGAGTTCAAAGGAACGGGCAACATGGAGCTTCATCTTGACCGCTCTCTGGCAGAACGCCGCATCTTCCCTGCCATCGATATTCGCCGTTCTGGAACGCGTAAGGAAGAGCTGCTTGTGCCTAAAGAGCATCTTGACCGTTTATGGTCTATCCGCAAAACGATGTCAGATTCGCCTGATTTCGCGGAAAAATTCATGAGAAAAATGAAAAAGACGAAAACAAACCAGGAATTTTTCGATATTCTCAATCAAGAATGGAAACAGGCAAATCTATCATCAGCCAGACGATAAAATCTATTTGCAAAAGAAGTAAATCACTGATATAATTTTCTCATATGCGTTTCGGACAATGCTCCGAAATAATAACTCTGTTTCCACACGGGATTCAGGGCGGAAGGAGATGGATACAATGAAAGCAGGAATTCATCCTAATTTCAAAAAAGCAACAGTTAAATGCGCTTGCGGAAATGAATTTGAAACAGGCTCAGTAAAAGAAGAGGTACGCGTTGAGATTTGCTCTGAATGCCACCCATTCTACACTGGCCGTCAAAAATTCGCTTCTGCTGATGGTCGTGTTGATCGCTTTAATAAAAAATACGGTCTTAAGTAATAATAGATTTTTCAACAGGCAAGAAGCACTTCTTGCCTGTTTTTTATATTGTCAAAAACACAGCTGGCAGAGAGAGGGGAGCAGAGCCAATGTACATAATGAAGCAAAGCGGGTGGCTGGAGCTGATTTGCGGCAGCATGTTCTCGGGAAAATCTGAAGAGCTGATCAGAAGAGTGAAGAGAGCAACTTATGCCAAGCAGGAGGTCAGGGTCTTTAAACCTGTGATTGACAATCGATACAGCGAGGATGCTGTTGTTTCCCATAATGGAACATCTATGACGAGCTATGCCATTTCTTCGGCTGAGGACATTTGGAATCATATCAGTGAGAGCACGGATGTGATTGCAGTGGACGAGGTTCAATTCTTCGATCGGTCAATCATTGGTGTTTTATCGTCTCTTGCCGATAAAGGCTACCGTGTGATCGCAGCGGGCCTTGATATGGATTTCAGAGGAGAGCCGTTCGGCGTTGTGCCGGATATTATGGCCATCGCTGAAAGTGTGACGAAGCTGCAGGCCGTCTGTTCCGTCTGCGGATCACCGGCAAGCAGAACACAGCGGCTCATTGACGGAAAGCCGGCTTCTTATGATGATCCGGTCATTCTGGTGGGTGCGTCCGAATCCTATGAAGCAAGATGCAGACATCATCACGAAGTCCCGGGAAAATCTAAAAACTAATACAAAACATGGGTAAAAAGATAGAAAGCACCGGCCGAAAAGCTGGTGTTTTTTTATATATTCTGATAACAACCAATTAAAAAATTTAATTAAGTGTATTAAAAAATTAAGTAATTTTCTTCCCTTGAATTTTGATTTTGACAGGCATAAAATAACTAACGTAATGTAAATAGTTTTGAGACATTGTTCGAATAATTGTCACAAAGTCGCATAAAGATCATGATCGGTTATTTTTAGATGAGTTATTACTTAACTTGGTTAACTATTTCAAGAAAGAAGGAGATTTGCTTGAATAACATTAAAAAAACTAAGGAAGGCCATTTAGAAACAACATTAAGAGGAAAAGAAGTTTTATCTATTCCTACTTTAAATAAAGGTGTTGCTTTTACATTAGAAGAAAGACAAGAACTTGGCTTAGAAGGACTTCTTCCGCCAACTGTACTTTCTCTTGATCAACAAGCAAAACGCGCATACGAGCAATTTAAAGCTCAGCCAGACCGCCTTCGTCAAAATGTTTACTTAAATGATCTTGCTAACCGCAATGAAGTTCTTTTCTATAAATTGCTGCAAAATCACCTTCGTGAAATGCTTCCTGTTGTGTACACACCAACAGTTGGTGAAGCAATTCAAGAATACAGCCATGAATACAGAAGACCTCAAGGTATCTACTTGTCAATCGACAACATTGACGGTATTGAAAAGGCTTTTGAAAACCTTCATGCGACAGCAGGCGATATTGATCTTATCGTTGCAACTGACTCTGAAAGTATCCTTGGTATCGGTGACTGGGGTGTAGGCGGTATTAACATCGCTATCGGTAAATTGGCTGTTTACACTGCTGCAGCTGGTATTGACCCTAGCCGTGTTATCCCTGTAGTGCTTGATGTCGGTACAAACAACGAAAAACTTTTAAATGATCCTTTATACATCGGTAACCATCATGAACGTATTTCAGATGAACGTTATGAAGAATTCGTTGATGCGTATGTAAAAGCTGCGCTTAAATTCTTCCCTAAAGCGCTTCTTCACTGGGAAGACTTTGGCAACAAAAACGCGCGCAATATCATGAAAAAATACAACAACGAAATCCTGACATTCAACGATGATATTCAAGGGACAGGCGCAATTACACTTGCTGGTGTGCTTGCTGCTATGAAGAAAACAGGCGCATCTATTAAAGATCAGCGTGTAGTTGTCTTCGGTGCAGGTTCAGCTGGTATCGGTATTGCTGACCAAATCCGTGACACAATGGTGCTTGCTGGATTATCTGAAGAAGAAGCAAACAAAGCGTTCTTCACACTTGATTACAGAGGCCTGTTAACAGACGATATGGAAGGCATCCTTGATTTCCAAAAACCTTACCTTCGCAGTGCAGCAGAAGTGAAAGACTGGAAACGTGATGAAAAAGGCCAAATTTCATTCGATGAAGTGGTTCGCCAAGCGAAACCAACAATCTTAATCGGTACTTCAGGGGTTTCAGGAGCGTTCACAGAGGAAATTGTGAAAGAGATGGCATCTCACGTAGACCGTCCGGTGATCATGCCGATGTCTAACCCGACTCACCTTGCAGAAGCTGTTCCTGAAGATCTGTTCAAATGGACTGACGGAAAAGTGCTTGTAGCAACAGGGAGCCCATTTGACAATGTGGAGTACAATGGCGTTTCTTATGAAATCGGACAATCTAACAACGCATTCGCATTCCCTGGTCTTGGCCTTGGTTCAATCGTAGCTGAAGCGCGTGTTATTACGCCTGCTATGTTTGCTGCAACAGCTGATGCGATTGCTGAAATGGTTGATTTTGAAACACCTGGAGCTGGATTGCTTCCAAGCATCGACAAGCTTCAAGAAGTATCTATCCAAGTTGCCATTGCTGTAGCTGAAGCAGCGATTAAAGACGGCGTAGCAAATCGTCAGCCTGAAGATGTAAAACAAGCTGTTCTTGATGCAATGTGGACACCTGAATACAAAAAAGTCATCGCAAAATAATTGAGCGTGTAATTTTTCTGTCCGAGGGAAAGCTTTGAATAAAGCTAAAGTATACGGACATAGGATTTGGAGGAGAATATTTTGAGCATCTTAGATATCTTAATCCTCCTGGCACCGATCTTCTTTGTTATCGTGCTGGGTTGGTTTGCAGGACATTTCGGAAGTTATGATGCCAAGTCGGCAAAAGGGGTAAGTACGTTAGTAACGAAATACGCACTTCCAGCTCACTTTATCGCTGGTATTTTGACAACTTCCAGAAGTGAATTTTTATCACAAGTTCCGTTAATGGTTTCTTTAATTATTGGTATCGTTGGATTTTATATCGTTATTCTATTGGTTTGCAGATTTGTGTTTAAATATGATTTAACGAATTCATCTGTATTTTCTTTGAACTCTGCACAGCCGACATTCGCATTTATGGGTATTCCTGTATTGGGAAGCTTGTTCGGTGCGCAAGAGGTTGCGATTCCGATCGCTGTAACAGGTATCGTTGTTAACGCGATTCTTGATCCGCTTGCGATCATTATTGCTACAGTGGGTGAGTCTTCTAAGAAAAACGAAGAGAGCGGGGACAGCTTCTGGAAGATGACAGGAAAATCAATCCTGCATGGCCTTTGTGAGCCGCTTGCAGCTGCTCCGTTAATCAGTATGATCTTAGTGCTGGTTTTCAATTTCACTCTTCCTGAGCTGGGTGTTAAAATGCTTGATCAGCTTGGAAGCACAACATCTGGTGTTGCTCTCTTTGCTGTCGGTGTTACCGTTGGTATTCGTAAAATCAAACTCAGCATTCCTGCTTTCGGTATTGCGTTACTCAAAGTTGCGGTTCAGCCTGCGTTAATGTTCCTGATTGCTCTTGCAGTCGGACTTCCAGCTGACCAAACAACAAAAGCGATCCTTCTTGTTGCATTCCCTGGTTCTGCCGTTGCAGCCATGATTGCGACTCGTTTTGAGAAACAAGAGGAAGAAACAGCGTCTGCGTTTGTGATCAGTGCGATTCTGTCATTGATTTCACTTCCAATTATTATTGCGCTTACTGCGTAATCTAAAAAGCTCCCTTTAAGGGGAGCTTTTTTACTTTACGTTTGAAATTTAAACAGTGACAGCAGCGGTTTTTTTCTTGTTTTTATGTTTTCGGAAGAAGCAGCAGTCTCAGGGGTCGGCTGAGCGGTGAATTCTTTCATTTGTGAGGTTAGTGATTGCAGATCAGCAAGAATGTCATCAATTTCTCTTCTGTGCTGCAGAAGCTGATAGGATACGCCTTCATCGGCTTTTTGTTTAAGCTGGCGTTCCAGTTCCTCAATTCTTGCCAGCAACCCGTTTTCATCCTGTTTTTGCTGTAATAAGGTGTCAAGCTTTTGTTCGAGCTGTTCGATTCTTTTCTCTGTGTCACTGTTTGTTTTTTGGACAAGGAAGCCTGTGCGCTTCTTATTGCTTTGCGGCACATTGATATCCTGAAGCGCCGTGCCTTCAGAAATTTGTTTTTGAACAGATTTCAGGACTTGCACATCTTCAGCCGTAAACGAATAGTGTCCGAGCTCGTTCCGTTCAGTCGGAAGGTTCAGCTGTTTCACCCACCGCTGCACTGTTTTTGCGGAGACGCCGAGTTCACTTGCTACCATATTTGTATTCATGATCCCATACCTCCTTTTTAGCTAGGTATTCGACCATGGGGAGCGGTTCCCTTCCTATTAGACAAAACAAGAAAAGATTCGGCAAAGAAAGTGGGCATCTCCCTTATTTCTTCAAAAACCGTTATTGCTCATACAGCTCTAACGGAAGCTGATCGGGATCAAAAAAGAAGGTGAACCGCTTGCCTGTCAGCGGATCTGTCCTGATCGGCTCTGTCTCGATTCCTTTTTCGTGAAGCTCCTGAACAGCCTGTTCTAAGCTGCTGACCGTAAAGGCAAGATGACGGAGCCCTGCACCTTCAGGACGGGTTTGGCGTGCGGGCGGATCAGGGAACGAAAACAGCTCAATGACGTAGGAGCCGTTAAGCGACAAATCCAGCTTGTAGGAGTCGCGCTCTTCTCGGTATGTTTCCTGTATCACCTGAAAACCGAGCTTATGTACGTAGAAAGCTTTCGACTTTTCATAATCTGAGCATATGATTGCAATATGATGTATGGATGTAAGCAATACGATCCCTCCTCTTTTTCAGTATAGCAGAGGAGGCTTTTTTAACTGGGATTGAAATGCTTTTGACTGGCGATAGTCCCTATACTATAATGAGAATGTTACGCACAGGAAAACAGAGGTGAAGACCGTGTTAGACCGTTTAAAGTCAATCGAAGAACGATATGAAAAATTAAATGAGCTTTTAAGCGATCCAGAAGTTGTCAACGATCCGAAAAAGCTTAGAGAATATTCGAAAGAGCAATCTGATATACAAGAAACAGTTGACGTATATAGACAATACAGAGATGCGTCAGAACAGCTGGCTGATGCAAAAGCGATGCTTGAGGATAAGCTTGATGCTGAGATGCGCGACATGGTGAAGGAAGAGATTTCTGAACTCCAGAAAGAAACGGAATCACTGTCAGAACGTCTGAAGGTGCTCCTGATCCCGAAAGACCCTAATGATGATAAAAACGTTATCATGGAGATCCGCGGAGCTGCAGGCGGAGATGAAGCCGCTTTATTTGCAGGCAACCTGTACAGAATGTATTCCCGCTATGCTGAGCTTCAAGGCTGGAAAACCGAGGTCATGGAAGCAAGTGTAACCGGTACGGGCGGCTACAAAGAGATCATCTTTATGATTACGGGCAGCGGCGCATATTCTAAACTCAAATATGAAAACGGCGCTCACCGTGTTCAGCGTGTTCCGGAAACAGAATCAGGCGGCCGTATTCATACTTCTACTGCAACAGTAGCATGTCTTCCTGAGGCCGAAGAGGTAGAGGTTGACATTCATGAGAAGGATATCCGTGTTGATACGTTTGCTTCAAGCGGACCGGGCGGACAAAGCGTGAACACGACAATGTCTGCCGTTCGTCTGACGCATTTGCCGACAGGCGTTGTCGTATCATGCCAGGATGAAAAATCTCAAATCAAAAACAAAGAAAAAGCAATGAAGGTTCTCCGTGCCAGAATCTACGATAAATTTCAGCAGGAAGCACAGGCTGAATATGATCAAACACGGAAATCGGCTGTCGGATCAGGTGACCGCTCTGAGCGTATCCGCACATACAACTTCCCGCAAAACCGTGTGACGGATCACAGAATCGGCCTGACCATTCAAAAGCTTGATCAGATTCTTGAAGGAAAACTTGACGAAGTGGTTGAAACACTGATTGTAGAAGATCAGGCAAGCAAGCTTCAGCAGGCGGATAGTTAAGATGAAGACGATATTTGAAGCCCTGAAATGGGCTTCTTCTTATTTAACGGAAGCGGGAAGAGAAGAAAATGCGGCTGAGCTGCTTTTGCTTTATGATACCGGAATGGATAGAAGCAAGCTGCTCGCCAGCCTGCAGGAACCGATCGGTGAAGATGAGCTGTATCGCTTTAAACGCCACGTCGATATGCACAAAGAAGGCGTACCGGTTCAGTACATTATCGGAATAGAGTTTTTTTACGGACGGGAATTTATGGTGAATGATGATGTACTGATCCCGCGTCCGGAAACGGAAGAGGTTGTCTGCCATCTTCTTGAGAAATATAGAAGTGTCTTTTCTGAACGAGAACAGCTCGAAGTGGTAGATGTCGGCACCGGCAGCGGCGCAATAGCCGTCACGCTTGCACTGGAAAACAACAACTTTTCTGTTTCAGCGATTGATATCTCCAAAGAGGCGCTGGACGTTGCTTCAGCCAATGCGGAAAAGCTCGGAGCGGAGGTGCATTTTCTTCAAGGCGACCTGCTTGAGCCCTTTATTAAGGCAGGAAAAAAAGCGGATATTATCGTCTCAAACCCTCCTTATATTTCTGAAGAAGAAATGGCCGATTTATCTGAGATTGTCCGTTTTCATGAACCTTTGCATGCCCTCACTGACGGCGGAGACGGGCTGAAATTTTATAAGCGGTTTATGGAAGCCATTCCGCTGGTCATGAAGAATACCGCGCTTGTCGTCTTTGAAATCGGGTGGAAGCAGGGCGCAGCTGTAAAAGAGCTGATTCTGCATGCGTTTAAGGATGCGGAAGTTGAAGTCCTGAAGGATATTAACGGAAAAGACAGAACCATATGCGCGGTAATTCATAAGAATAAATAAGCAGCTTGCTGGTGAGTTGAGATAAGAACGGGACCAGCAAGCTGTTTTAACACCAGCAAAGGGGATGTAAAAGATGAAAAAGGCCCTGACAGCAGGAATTTTACTTATTGCCATTGAAAGTATGGTGGGTTCTATTTTTGCGCAAGCCATTTCTTATGAATTCATTTTCGGCATTGCGTCTCTTGTTTTGATCGGGCTTGCCATTGTGACATCGGGTTTAGCTGTAAGCGGAAGCGACCAGCGGGCGAATTATCATTCAGAAACCAAAGAAGGCCGGACAGCCCGTTTGAAAATATCAGCTGCTTTCTTTGTTGCTGCCATACCTTCTATTCTATGTTATCTATTGACCGTTTTGATCTAATGAAAAAGGAAGCCCTTAGGAGGCTTCCTTTTTTTGCAGCAAAACAGAATCCCATATCCAGTAGACAACAGCTGTTAATACAGCGAAGATGTAAAAGGCTGTATTTTGAAGCAGGGATTGCCCGGAAGGCTGCAGCACACCAAAGATGATCGCGTTGGCGATAAACGCCGCGGCAAGATAATACAGCAAGTACAAAGGGCTGAACCGTTTTGGCTTTTTGTTCATCATGATCTGAAGCGGTAGCGCGAATAGTAAATAAGGAAATAAGAAATAAAAGGCCATTGTTACGAGAGCAGCTATAATAAAGGAATGAATGTAAATAATCGAATAAAGAACTGACATCGTGAACGCTGACAGCAGCACTGTGTAATTATATTTCATTTTAAACCTCCTAAAACACTATCGTACCATAAATTAGATTAAAAGCTTGCTAGATTTTTTTGCCGCTGCAGGTTTACTCCATACGTTCCTTGTCCATAATAGGGCTAGATACAAAGCACGGAGAGGAACGGTGGGGACCGATGAAAAAAACAGTTATCATTTGTATATATATGTTTCTTTTATTATCTGGGGCACTCGTAGGATTGGCGAAAGAAGAGACGGCACAGCAATCTGAAAATGAGCCGGTTGTCATTCCGGACGAGGCGATTCGCCTGAGAATATTGGCAAACAGCGATCGTGACGAGGACCAAGAATTAAAGCGTCATATCAGAGACGCCGTCAATAAAGAAATCACAACATGGGTCAAGGATATTACTTCTATTGAAGAAGCGCGGCGTTTGATCCGCTCAAAGCTGCCCGAGATCAAGGAAATTGCAAAAGAAACCATGGAAAAAGAAGACGCCAGTCAATCAATATCTGTTGATTTTGACAAAATCTCATTTCCGACAAAACTTTATGGCAGCATGGTATATCCTGCTGGAGAATACGAAGCCATTCTGATTACGCTTGGGAACGGTGAAGGCGCCAATTGGTGGTGCGTGTTATTCCCGCCGCTCTGCTTTCTTGATTTTTCGAATGGGGAAGCCGTAAAAGAACAAGAAGATCAAGAAGCCTCAAAAAAACAAACGGAAAAAGCGCTTGAGGACTTAACAGCCAAAGCGGAGAAAGCTGAAAAAGAAGATGAGAAAGAGAAAGAAGACAATACAGAAGTGAAATTCTTCGTTGTAGAATGGTTTTCCGATCTTTTTTCTTAATCACCAGGTCTAAAAATAGATTTGCCTCATAGATTGGAAGAAAGAACGCTGAAAACGGGGTGAACGAATGTTTTATCAACTGCGGGTGGCAAGGGAAAAGGACGGAGACATACTTGAGGAATTTTTAAAACAGGCCAAAACGAATCATGAGGGCGTAAAGGAAGGGTTCACCCAGTTTCTGATGCTGGAGGACAGCGAGAAAAACATAGCCGGCTGTCTGGGGATCGAAAAAATCAGCTGCGATCAAGCCCTGCTTCGCTCACTTGTGATATCGGACAAGCTTCACCAAGGTCATATTGTATCGCTCTTTCAAAGCATGGAGGTGCTTTGTGAAAAGCATGAGATTAAAACGGTATACTTGGTAGCCAATCAGCATTCTTCGGCTGATTTCCTGGGGGCCATAGGCTTTGAACGGGCGGAGAGTGTGCCGGAAGAGCTGTTTGCCTCGGATCACTTCTGTGAATCAAGGCAAGCGGAAGGGGCCGTCTTAATGAAAAAAACATCCGGATAAGTGAGATTTATACACAAACTTATCCACTTCTTTATATGCGTTGTCCACAATTTGTGGATAACGCTTGTTTTATTACAGGACATCTTTTATACTTTCAAAAGGATTACACGCGTAAAACGATCGTTTTATTGTTGTGAATAAGGAGTTTGGTCAGAAATGAAAACGAAAAGATGGTTTGTGGATGTAATGGACGAGTTATCCACAAATGATCCACAAATTGCACAAGCAGCTGCTTTGCTCCGGGGAAATGAGGTTGTCGCGTTTCCGACAGAAACTGTATATGGTCTCGGCGCAAATGCGAAAAGCACAGATGCTGTCAAAAAAATATATGAGGCGAAAGGGCGGCCGAGTGATAATCCACTGATTGTCCACATTGCGGATATCAGCCAGCTTGATGGTTTAACAGGCCCGGCGCCAGACAAGGCGAAAATATTAATGAAGCGCTTTTGGCCAGGGGCGCTTACACTGATTTTGCCTTGTAAACCTGGTGCGCTGTCACCCCGTGTAACAGCAGGGTTGGATACAGTGGCCGTCAGAATGCCTGATCATCCGCTGGCTCTGGCACTCATCCGTGCCGCGGGTCTCCCGATTGCAGCGCCGAGTGCTAATTTATCGGGCAAACCAAGCCCGACAAAGGCTGAACACGTGGCTCACGACTTGGATGGCCGCATAGCGGGATTGATGGATGGGGGATCTACGGGAATCGGTGTCGAATCAACCGTACTTTCATGTGCAGGAGAAACACCTGTGCTCCTTCGGCCGGGCGGCATTACAAAAGAACAAATAGAAGCCGAAATCGGACCGATTCTTGTGGATAAAGGGCTTGCCGATCAAAATGAGAAGCCGATTTCTCCGGGAATGAAATATACACATTACGCGCCGTCAGCGCCGCTTGTTATTTCTGAAGGAAGCCCTGAGCGCATTCAAACGCTTATTCAAGAATATCAGCAGGGCGGAAAACGGGTCGGCGTCCTGACGACAGAAGAAAATGCGGATTTTTATTCGGCTGACTATGTGAAGAGCTGCGGCAGAAGAGATCAGCTTGAAACAGTAGCGGCAGCCCTTTATGATGCATTGCGCAGTTTTGATGAAGAAAAGGTTGATTTTATTATTGCAGAATCGTTTCCTGACACAGGCGTCGGACTTGCTATTATGAACAGGCTGATGAAAGCAGCCGGAGGAAGAGTGATTCGCTGACACAGTCAGAAGTTCTAACCCCTTTTGGACACGCATAGGCTAAAAAAGCGGGCGTGTCCAAGGGGGTTATGTATGTGATGTCGGAGATGTTTATAGGCGAACTGATTACCTTAAGCATCATGGCGTTTGCTTTAGGTATGGATGCTTTTTCTGTCGGCCTCGGAATGGGCATGGTCAAACTCAGAAAAAAGCAGATCATCTATATTGGATTCATTATCGGTCTCTTTCACGTCATCATGCCTCTCGGAGGGATGGCGGCGGGAAATATGCTGTCAGGGCTCCTCGGCATGGTAGCCGTATATATCGGGGGTTCGCTGCTGTTTGTTCTCGGTGTTCAAATGGTGATCGCATCTTTTAAACAGTCAGAAGAACGTTTGATGTCACCGGCTGGGCCTGGCTTATTGTTATTTGCAGTCGGCGTCAGCCTCGATAGTTTCTCCGTCGGTCTGAGCCTTGGAATATACGGCTCGCATCCGCTTCTCACCGTTACCCTGTTTGGGCTTTTCAGCATGATTTTGACTTGGCTGGGCCTGCTGATCGGAAAGCAAGTGCAGTCCTGGCTCGGCTCATACAGTGAGGCGCTTGGGGGGACCATATTAATCGTATTTGGCCTTAAGCTGCTTTTGCCAATTTAATATCCCAATAAAAGAAACGCTGTCGCCGTTTCTTTTTTCTTCATATATAATAGAAAAAATAAGGGGTGACTGACATGAACATCATTTTTGTCTGTACTGGAAATACGTGCCGCAGTCCAATGGCTGAGGCGCTTTTTAAATCAATTGCAGAAGCGGAAGGGCTAGATGTCAGCGTCCGCTCGGCAGGCGTATTTGCCTCACCTAACGGGAAAGCGTCGCCTCACGCGGTCGAAGCGCTTTTTGAAAAGCGCATTGCCCTTAATCATGTTTCTTCGCCATTAACTGAAGAACATATGGAATCGGCAGATTTGGTTCTGGCAATGACCCACCAGCACAAACAGGTTATCGTCAGCCAATTCGAACGTTATCGTGATAAAGTGTTTACGCTAAAAGAATATGTGACAGGCAGCCGGGGCGATATTATAGACCCGTTTGGCGGCTCTGTTGAAATTTACAAAAAAACGAGAGATGAGCTTGAAGAGCTTCTTCGGCAGCTGGCAGAACGATTGAAAAATGACGGCAAATAACTTGTCAGAGAATCTGAAAACAGGTCATTTGCAAATCCTGCGTGAAGGAGTAGAATATAGTGAAAAGCACATCGATATGGTGTGAATCAATGAGCGGACAGGCTGCGCGGTCAACAAAGCGGGCGGGCCGCATCACACACGCTGGGAGGATAAGCTGATGAAAGTAGCCATAGCATCGGATCATGGCGGCGTTCACATTCGAAACGAAATCAAGGATCTAATGGACGAATTGCAAGTTGAATATATTGATATGGGCTGTGACTGCGGCGGCGGATCTGTCGATTATCCGGACTATGCTTTTCCGGTGGCCGAGAAAGTAGTAAACGGTGAAGTGGACAGAGGCATTTTAATTTGCGGGACAGGCATTGGCATGAGCATTTCCGCCAATAAAGTCAAAGGCATCCGCTGTGCGCTGGCACATGATACATTCAGTGCAAAGGCGACGAGAGAACATAACGATACTAATATCCTCGCAATGGGCGAACGGGTGATTGGACCCGGTTTGGCACGTGAAATTGCGAAAATCTGGCTGACCACTGAATTTACTGGCGGAAGACATCAAACCCGCATCGGAAAAATCTCGGACTATGAAGAGAAAAACCTGTAGGGGTGCTGCTCAATGAGTGAGATCACACAAACGTGGAAGACGATGCTGTCAGAGTTTCAGGACAAAGCGGGATTGAAAGAAAATCAGCTCTTTGTCCTTGGCTGCAGCACAAGCGAAGTGGCCGGCAGCCATATCGGCACATCGGGCAGTACAGACATCGCGGAAAGCATCTACAGCGGACTTGCAGAGCTGAAGGGAAAAACGGGAATCCATCTGGCGTTTCAATGCTGCGAGCATTTAAACAGAGCGCTTGTAGTGGAGGAAGAAACGGCCGAGCTGTTCAGGCTTCCGGCCGTTTCCGCTGTACCTGTTCCAAAAGCGGGCGGGGCGATGGCTTCTTATGCGTTTAAGCAAATGAAGTCTCCTGTTCTGGTAGAAACCATTCAGGCAGATGCCGGAATAGATATAGGCGACACGTTTATCGGCATGCACTTAAAGCCGGTTGCTGTTCCTGTACGCATTTCTCAGAACAGTCTCGGTGCTGCCCATGTGACATTGGCGCGCACAAGGCCAAAGCTGATCGGCGGAATGCGGGCAGTTTATGAGTGTGAATGAGAAAGGACTGCATGGGCCAGTCTTTTCTTTAATTTTCGCTGCTGAAATAAATTCCGAACTTTAAATTAAATTTAAGTTATAAATATTCGTTTTTGCCAATAAAATTTTCGTTTTTTTGAAAATAATCTTTTACATTGGCCTAAAAAACCATGTACAATAGTGGTGGTAAAAACAAAGAACAGGATACGGATAGGAGAGGATCTCGCTGATGAAACATTTACCTGCGCAAGACGAACAGGTGTTTAACGCCATTAAAAATGAGCGTGAACGCCAACAGACTAAGATCGAATTGATTGCTTCTGAAAACTTTGTAAGTGAAGCGGTTATGGAAGCACAAGGTTCTGTTTTAACAAACAAATATGCTGAAGGATATCCTGGCAAACGCTATTATGGCGGATGTGAGCACGTCGATGTCGTTGAAGATATCGCTCGTGACCGCGCGAAGGAAATCTTTGGAGCGGAGCATGTAAACGTTCAGCCTCATTCAGGCGCACAAGCAAACATGGCTGTCTATTTCACGATTTTGGAACAAGGCGATACTGTACTTGGGATGAACCTCTCCCACGGCGGTCATTTAACACACGGAAGTCCAGTTAACTTCAGCGGTGTTCAATATAACTTTGTTGAGTACGGCGTAGATAAAGAAACTCAACATATTGATTACGATGACGTGCGTGAAAAAGCCCTCGCTCACAAGCCTAAGCTAATCGTGGCAGGAGCAAGTGCGTATCCTCGTACAATCGACTTCAAGAAATTCCGTGAAATTGCTGATGAAGTCGGCGCTTACTTTATGGTGGATATGGCGCATATCGCAGGACTTGTTGCGGCAGGCCTTCATCCAAACCCGGTTCCTTACGCTGATTTCGTGACAACAACGACACATAAAACACTTCGCGGACCTCGCGGCGGTATGATCCTTTGCCGTGAAGAGTTCGGCAAGAAAATAGATAAGTCCATCTTCCCTGGCATTCAAGGCGGACCGCTGATGCACGTAATTGCCGCAAAAGCTGTTTCATTCGGCGAAGTATTGCGCGATGATTTCAAAACATACGCACAAAATGTGATTTCAAACGCGAAGCGTCTTGCAGAATCATTAACAAAAGAGGGCATTCAGCTCGTTTCCGGCGGAACTGACAACCACCTCATCCTGGTTGATCTTCGTTCTCTCGGACTGACAGGTAAGGTTGCAGAGCATGTGCTTGATGAAATCGGGATTACATCAAACAAAAACGCGATTCCATACGATCCTGAAAAACCGTTCGTAACAAGCGGTATCCGTCTCGGAACAGCTGCTGTGACAAGCCGCGGTTTTGACGGAGAGGCATTGGATGAAGTCGGTGCCATTATTGCGCTTGCATTGAAAAACCACGAAGATGAAGGAAAACTTGAAGAAGCAAGACAGCGCGTAGCTGCTCTGACTGGCAAGTTCCCTCTATATAAAGAATTAGATTACTAAGATTGAAAAACCCGCTCGGCCTTATGCCCGGCGGGTTTTTTGACGATGTCCTTGAAACTCAATGTCTTTTTTTGTAGAATCAATAGAAGTGTGAAATTGTCGATGGGACAATAAAAAAGGAGCTGAAACACAGTATGGGAAAGGTTTATGTATTTGATCATCCTTTAATTCAGCACAAGCTGACATATATTCGGAATGTAGAGACAGGCACGAAGGATTTTAGAGAGCTTGTAGACGAAGTAGCCACACTTATGGCGTTTGAAATTACCCGTGATCTCCCTCTAGAGGAAGTGGATATCAACACACCGGTTCAGACTGCGAAATCAAAAGTCATCTCAGGGAAAAAACTCGGGGTTGTTCCTATTCTCAGAGCAGGTTTAGGAATGGTTGAAGGCATCTTGAAACTGATCCCTGCGGCAAAAGTGGGACATGTCGGTCTGTACCGTGATCCTGAAACCTTAAAACCCGTGGAATACTATGTGAAGCTTCCTTCTGATGTGGAAGAGCGTGAATTCATCGTGGTTGACCCGATGCTGGCCACAGGCGGTTCCGCAGTTGAAGCGATTAACAGCCTGAAAAAACGCGGTGCGAAAAACATTCGTTTCATGTGTCTTGTAGCTGCGCCTGAAGGTGTGGAAGAATTGCAGAAGCATCATTCTGACGTGGATATTTACATAGCGGCGCTTGATGAAAAACTAAATGAAAAAGGTTATATCGTTCCGGGTCTCGGAGACGCAGGAGACCGTATGTTCGGAACAAAATAAAAAAGAAAACCCGCCAACGGGTTTTCTTTTTTGTTATCCAGTTATTTGCTATTCGGTGAATCTCTATACAATTATAGGTGAAAATGTGAACATTCTGTGGAGGCTTACAGTATAAAAAGTTTTTTAACTTTAAACAGATTGACACATGTTAGGGGCTATTGTATGCTAAACGAGGGTATTATGAGAAGGTTTTCATAGCTTTCATTATAGTCCTCATCCCCAATGTAAATCCTCCCAGAAAACCCGTTTTATGAGGATTTATTCAAGCGAATGAAACAGCATCCCTGCAAGGCTTGCGGATGAATGATTTTTTCGAACAGGCCCGTTTTGCCGGACAAAAAAGGTCTTCTACTAGGGTTAACCGCTGATTTTGCCGTATCCAAGAAATATATTATTTTTTCATCAGGAGACAGATAGTTGATGGACGATCCCAAGCTACAATTTAGCAGACAACGAAAATATCTATTGTTCATTTTGGCAGCGTATGTACTGGGTTATGGTTTAACAGCGTATAAAACCGTTTTTTTAGGCCTTATTCTGGGAACTGTTTTCAGTTTGTTTAATTTTTTACTGCTCGTCAGAAGAATGAATGCTTTTGACAGGGCCGTTGCGAAAGGCAAGTCCATACGATCCCTTGGGAGCGCAGCGCGGTGGTGCAATGCGATTCTTGCTGCGGCTGTCGCCTATAAATATCCCGAGCATTTTCATATGGCAAGTACAGTTATTGGATTAATGACAATTTATCCTGTCATTATGATAGATTCCTTTATCCAGCTTAAACGTTCATCAATGGAAGAGAGGTGAAAACCCTTTGAATCATGAATACAGAACTATTGAATTTCTAGGACTTACTTTTAATCTGACAAACATTCTGATGATTACTGTGGCGAGTGTGATCGTGTTATTGATTGCCATCCTTACCACAAGAACGCTTTCGATCCGTCCCGGAAAAGCCCAGAACTTTATGGAATGGATTGTTGATTTTGTCCGCAATATTATCGGCAGTACAATGGATTTGAAAACAGGGGCTAACTTCTTGGCACTTGGTGTCACATTGCTGATGTACATATTTGTGTCGAATATGCTGGGGCTGCCGTTCTCTGTCACAATCGGACATGAGCTCTGGTGGAAATCTCCGACAGCCGATCCTGCCATTACATTAACGCTTGCCGTAATGGTCGTCGCTTTAACCCATTATTATGGTGTAAAGATGAAAGGGCTCAAGGAATATTCCAAGGAGTATTTAAGACCTGTTCCGTTCATGCTCCCGATGAAAATCATAGAAGAGTTTGCGAATACGCTGACTCTCGGTTTGCGGCTTTACGGTAACATCTTCGCCGGTGAGATTCTTCTCGGCCTGCTTGCGGGATTAGCGACAAGCTTCTATTCGCAAAGCGTGGTTCTCGGACTTGTCGGTACAATCGGTGCCATTCTGCCGATGCTGGCATGGCAGGCATTCAGTTTATTTATAGGTGCCATCCAGGCGTTTATTTTTACGATGCTGACGATGGTGTACATGTCTCATAAAATCAGTAATGATCATTAAAACATTATATCCAAACGGATAACATTTTAAAGGAGGAACTTTTTCATGAATTTAATAGCAGCTGCGATTGCAATTGGTTTAGGCGCACTTGGTGCAGGTATTGGTAACGGTTTGATTGTTTCACGTACGGTAGAGGGGATCGCCCGTCAGCCGGAGGCAGGTAAAGAACTTAGAACGCTTATGTTCATGGGTATCGCATTAGTTGAGGCCCTTCCTATTATCGCTGTCGTTATCGCATTCTTAGCGTTCTTTGGCTAAGCATAAAAGCCTTATATGAACTAAAAATGGCGAAGATCATTCCAAGAGAACCTTCGCCATTGCTTTATGTCTGATAAGCATCCCGCCTTGCCGGCTGAAAAGAGACAAGTGCGGCTGCTGGATCAGCAAAGAAAAACCTGCAGAAGGGAGTTGCCGTAGTAGATGTCTCAATTACCACTTGAACTAGGACTGTCGTTTAACGGCGGAGATATCCTGTTCCAACTGTTAGCTATGTTAATTTTATTAGCGCTTCTGAAGAAATACGCTTTAGGGCCGCTATTAAACATAATGAAACAGCGTGAAGATCATATCGCTGGAGAAATTACGTCTGCTGAAGAAAAAAATAAAGAAGCGCAGCAGCTTATTGACGAGCAGCGCGCTATGTTAAAAGAAGCAAGACAGGAATCCCAAACGCTTATCGAAAACGCGAAGAAACTGGGAGAGAACCAAAAAGAAGAGATTATTCAGGCTGCGCGTGCAGAATCTGAACGTCTGAAAGAAGCAGCCAGAACTGAAATCGTGAAGGAAAAAGAACAGGCGGTTTCTGCTCTCCGTGAGCAAGTAGCGTCTCTTTCTGTCATGATTGCGTCGAAAGTGATCGAAAAAGAACTGGATGAACAGGCTCAAGAGAAATTGATCCAGGACTATCTTAAAGAGGTAGGAGAAAGCCGATGAGTGGATCAGCTGTCTCTAAACGATATGCATCAGCTCTTTTCGATATTGCCAATGAGTCCTCTCAGCTCAACCAGGTAGAAGAAGAGCTAAAAGTTGTAAAAGAAGTATTTCAAAATGAAAAAGCGCTAAATGATGTGTTAAACCATCCGAAGGTGCCGGGCGCAAAGAAAAAAGAACTCATCCAAAACGCTTTTGGATCTTTATCACAGTCCGTGCTCCATACGATTTTTCTTTTGATTGACCGTCACCGGGCATCAATTGTGCCTGATCTCACAGATGAGTTTGTGAAACTCGCAAACGAGGCCCGTCAAACAGAAGACGCGATTGTATATTCAGTTAAACCGCTGACGGATGCGGAAATTTCATCATTATCACAAGTGTTTGCAAAAAAAGCCGGAGTCGCTTCACTGAGAATCAGAAATGAAGTGCAGACGGATTTAATAGGCGGCATTAAAGTCCGCATTGGAAACCGGATTTTTGACGGCAGCGTAAGCGGAAAGCTTCAGCGCATTGAACGTCAACTTGCCGGGGAAAATCGATAGAAGGGGTGAAACCTAAGTGAGCATCAAAGCTGAAGAGATTAGCACGCTGATAAAACAGCAAATACAAAATTATCAATCTGAAATTGAAGTTCATGACGTAGGTACAGTCATCCAAGTCGGTGACGGTATCGCTCGTGTACACGGTCTTGACAACTGTATGGCCGGTGAACTTGTTGAATTTTCAAACGGCGTTTTGGGTATGGCTCAAAACCTTGAAGAATCAAACGTAGGTATCGTTATCTTAGGACCTTACACAGAGATCCGTGAAGGGGACGAAGTAAAAAGAACAGGCCGCATCATGGAGGTTCCTGTCGGTGAAGAATTAATCGGTCGTATTGTGAACCCGTTAGGTCAGCCGGTGGACGGACTTGGCCCGATCCTCACAAGCAAAACACGTCCGATCGAAAGCCAGGCACCTGGTGTTATGGACCGTAAATCCGTTCATGAACCGCTTCAAACTGGTATTAAAGCAATTGATGCACTGATTCCGATCGGCCGCGGCCAGCGTGAGCTGATCATCGGTGACCGTCAAACAGGTAAAACATCTGTTGCGATCGATTCGATCTTAAACCAAAAAGACCAAGACATGATCTGCGTATATGTAGCGATCGGTCAAAAAGAATCTACAGTCCGCGGCGTAGTAGAAACATTGCGTAAGCACGGCGCGCTTGATTATACAATTGTTGTAACGGCGTCTGCGTCACAGCCGGCACCGCTTCTGTACCTTGCTCCGTATGCAGGGGTTACAATGGCAGAAGAATTTATGTACAATGGCAAGCACGTTCTTGTTGTATACGATGATCTTTCTAAACAAGCGGCTGCTTACCGTGAGCTGTCCTTGCTTCTTCGCCGTCCGCCAGGCCGTGAAGCGTTCCCGGGGGATGTATTCTATCTTCATTCCCGTCTGCTTGAGCGTGCAGCAAAGCTTAGCGACGCGAAAGGCGCAGGATCAATTACAGCTCTGCCGTTCGTAGAAACTCAAGCTGGAGATATCTCAGCGTATATCCCGACAAACGTCATTTCCATCACCGACGGACAGATCTTCCTGCAATCTGATTTGTTCTTCTCAGGCGTACGCCCAGCGATCAACGCCGGATTGTCTGTATCACGTGTCGGCGGTTCCGCGCAAATCAAAGCGATGAAAAAAGTATCAGGAACATTGCGTCTTGATCTTGCATCATACCGTGAGCTGGAAGCATTCGCTCAATTCGGATCTGACCTCGACCAAGCGACTCAGGCGAAACTGAACCGCGGTGCGCGTACAGTTGAAGTGCTGAAGCAGGATCTGAATAAGCCGCTTCCGGTTGAAAAACAGGTAGCCATTCTTTATGCGCTGACAAAAGGATATCTTGATGATATTCCTGTAGCGGACATCAGACGTTTTGAAGAAGAGTACTACATGTACCTTGACCAAAACCATAAAGAGCTGCTTGACGGAATTGCAAAAACAGGGAACCTTCCTGCTGATGAAGACTTCGCTGCTGCAATCGAAGGCTTCAAACGCACATTTGCACCAAGCAACTAACTCGAATGCTGATGAGAGAAAAAGGTTCTCTTTTTCTCTCTTTTTACGCAAATGAAGAGAAAAGGTGGTGAAATCTTTGGCCTCATTACGCGATATTAAGTCAAGGATCACGTCAACGAAAAAAACGAGCCAGATTACAAAAGCCATGCAGATGGTATCTGCAGCTAAGCTGAATCGTGCTGAAAACAATGCAAAATCATTTGTGCCTTATATGGATAAGATCCAAGAGGTTGTATCAAATGTCGGAAAAGTATCCGGCAGCGCGAAACATCCGATGCTTCTCAGCAGAGAAGTGAAAAAGACGGCATACCTCGTCATTACATCTGACCGCGGTCTTGCTGGCGCTTTTAACAGTTCGGTTTTACGAAGTGCTTATCAGGCCATTCAAGAACGTCATCAGTCTAAGGAAGAGTATGCAGTGATCGTTATCGGACGAGTGGGCCGTGATTTCTTTAAAAAACGCGACATTCCGATCATTTCCGAGTTAACAGGACTTGGAGACGAAGTGTCGTTTTCAGAAATCAAGGACCTTGCCCGTCAAACGATTCAAATGTTTATAGACGGTGCATTTGATGAATTGCACCTTGTATATAACCATTATGTCAGCGCCATTTCTCAAGAAGTGACGGAGAAAAAACTTCTGCCGCTATCTGATTTGGGCGGCGGCGGAAAAAGAACGGCGTCTTATGAATTTGAACCGTCTGAAGAGGAGGTTCTGGAGGTTTTGCTTCCTCAATACGCAGAAAGCTTAATCTTCGGTGCGCTTCTTGACAGTAAAGCAAGTGAACATGCTGCAAGAATGACGGCGATGAAAAACGCGACAGACAATGCGAAGGATCTTATCGATTCACTTTCGCTTTCTTACAACCGCGCTCGCCAAGCAGCGATCACACAAGAAATTACGGAAATTGTCGGCGGAGCAGCCGCTTTAGAATAGAAAGATTTTGTCAGGAGGGATAGCGATGAAGAAAGGACGCGTTAGCCAGGTATTAGGACCAGTTGTCGACGTACGTTTTGAAGACGGTCACTTACCTGAAATATATAATGCGATTAAAATTTCACAGCCGGCTGGAAGTGAAAACGAAGTAGGTATTGATTTAACGCTTGAGGTCGCTCTTCATTTAGGCGATGACACAGTCCGTACAATCGCAATGGCATCTACGGATGGTGTTCAGCGCGGAATGGAAGCTGTCGATATGGGAGCGCCGATTTCAGTTCCGGTTGGTAATGTGACACTGGGCCGTGTATTTAACGTACTCGGAGAAAATATTGATTTAAATGAGCCGGTTCCTGCAGATGCGAAGAAGGACCCGATTCACAGACAGGCTCCTTCATTTGATCAGCTTTCAACAGAAGTTGAAATCCTTGAAACAGGAATTAAAGTTGTTGACTTGCTTGCTCCATATATCAAGGGCGGTAAGATCGGATTGTTCGGCGGTGCCGGTGTAGGTAAAACCGTATTAATCCAGGAATTGATCAACAACATCGCGCAAGAGCACGGCGGTATCTCTGTATTCGCCGGCGTAGGAGAGCGTACTCGTGAAGGGAACGACCTTTTCTACGAGATGAGCGACTCTGGCGTAATCAACAAAACAGCCATGGTATTCGGACAAATGAACGAGCCGCCGGGCGCACGTATGCGTGTTGCACTGACAGGTCTTACAATGGCTGAGCATTTCCGTGATGAGCAAGGACAGGACGTACTGTTCTTCATCGATAACATCTTCCGTTTCACACAAGCGGGTTCAGAGGTTTCTGCCCTTCTCGGCCGTATGCCTTCTGCGGTTGGTTATCAGCCGACGCTTGCAACTGAAATGGGTCAGCTTCAAGAGCGTATCACGTCTACAAACGTTGGATCCGTTACATCTATCCAGGCGATCTACGTGCCTGCCGATGACTACACTGACCCGGCGCCGGCAACGACGTTCGCTCACTTGGATGCGACAACAAACCTTGAGCGTAAGTTAACTGAGATGGGTATCTACCCTGCGGTTGATCCGTTGGCTTCTACATCACGCGCCCTCGCTCCAGAAATTGTCGGAGAAGAGCATTATGCGGTAGCCCGTGAAGTTCAATCAACGCTTCAGCGATACAAAGAGCTTCAGGATATCATTGCGATTCTCGGTATGGATGAATTGAGTGACGAAGATAAACTTGTCGTTCAACGCGCACGCCGCATTCAGTTCTTCCTTTCTCAAAACTTCCACGTGGCTGAACAGTTCACTGGACAAAAAGGTTCTTACGTGCCTGTAAAAGAAACGGTTCAAGGTTTCAAAGAAATCTTAGCCGGCAAATACGACCATCTTCCTGAAGATGCGTTCCGTCTTGTAGGCCGTATCGAAGAAGTTATTGAGAAAGCAAAAGAAATGGGTGTAGAAGTTTAAACTGGTCCTAGGAGGGTAAAAGCATGAAGACCGTTCAAGTCAATATCGTTACTCCCGACGGCCCAGTATACGATGCGAATATCGAAATGGTGAGTGTGAGAGCCGAAAGCGGCGATCTCGGTATTTTGCCAGGTCATATTCCAACCGTGGCTCCTCTTAAAATCGGCGCTGTTCGTCTGAAAAAAGACGGACAGACTGAATTGGTTGCCGTCAGCGGCGGATTTATAGAAGTACGTCCTGATCAGGTGACCATCCTTGCCCAAACTGCTGAGACAGCGGAAGGCATCGATAAAGAGCGCGCTGAAGCTGCACGTCAGCGGGCGCAGGAGCGTTTGAATTCTCAATCAGATGATACTGACATTCGTCGGGCTGAGCTTGCATTACAGCGGGCTTTGAACAGATTGGATGTAGCAGGGAAATAATAAAAAAATCCTTCTCATTAAGAGAAGGATTTTTTTATGACTGCACAAGAGAATCAAACAGTGACAGCAGCGGCTGACTCTCTTTTTGACGCAAGTATAAACGGTCACAGCAATTCACGGTATGCCATGATTTACGGTGCCTTCTAAAGCCCATTGTATAAGCCCCGTCTGTATACGGATAAGGCTTTACGATCCATTCGGCATCTTCGTGATGGGCAATCACACAATCTATAAGATAAACACTGATCATCTTCTCGAATTCTTCAATAGGAAGATTCCAATCAGCAAGCAAAAGCTCTTGTATGCTTTGAAAATAAAGATGTTCAAGTTCTTCGAGGCTTTCTCTCGTTTGGGTGAGAGAAATGTTATAAAACTGACACAATTCATTCAGTTCTTCAATCTGTGACTGTCTATAATCATAATAGAATGCAATTGCTTCCCATTCCTGCTCAAATACAGGCAAGTCCTCACCATATTGCTTTTCAGGCTGAAAAAATGAATGATTCATAATTGCCAGCTCCTTTCCAAAAAAGTATACCATGCAAAAGAGCCGCTGTTTAAGCGGGGATTAGCCCTAGTTTTGGATGAATATTCCGTTCTGTATAAAATGTATCATCTTTATCTCTTCTTCTTATATAATAAGAAAGGGTATAAAGCGGAGAATGGATGAAAGGAGTGCGTATAGATGAGTGTATTGGGACAGCAGGCTGCAATTGGCATTATCGTTCACTTGATTTTTATCGCGGTCACTTGGTGGGCGCTGCAAGCCGTCAATATTGATCCGTTAATCAGAAAAGGCAAAGTCCTGCAGGCAAGACTTCTAATGATTTTGCTGACCATTGCAATCGGAACGACTGTCGGAAACTTCTTTTTGGATTACCTTAATTATTCACAGCAGCTTCCCTATTTATTTTGATAGGTTATGATTGCCGAAAACATGGGAATGGCTGGGGAAGCGGGTTAAATCGCTTCCTGTAATCACGCGAGTTTTGACGAAGAATTCCACGTATGGCACCCCTTGCCTCCGGTAAAACTGGAGATTAGGGGGAGAGATCATAATGAAGAAAAAACAAGTAAGCTATGCTATTATAGTATCTGTTGTATTAAGTTTCGTCATTGCTGTTTTCCATACGATTCATGCGAGTGAGTTAACGCCATTAGCACAAATTGCAGAGGGAATGGAACGCCAGAATGTGTCAATTGATAAGTGGACTTTGCATGCAAAACAAAATATGTCTCTGACCGAAAAAGAATTTTATCAAAAAGTGCAACGTTTAAAATCAGAGTATCGTCAATATAATTGGGCACTTGCACAGGAAGACCAAATAGTAAAGGCCATTGGCACGTATACTGACAAAAAAAATCATACTTCTTTTAAACTGCAGCTTGTCACAACCCTCAAAAAACACAACCCAACTTCGTATTTATTATATGAGCAAATGAGTCTTGAGACACCGATTAGCTGGAATGATACATATGAACAGTTTGAACGGCAGGCACTCGGGATATTCCAAGAAAAAGTAGTTATTTTTACTTGTCTAAATGGTCATTTAGATGATAATATGGATATTGTTTTGCAAAAAAAAGCAAATCAGTTATTAAATGAATTTCAAGCAAGATCTGTTGAACATGTAGTTGAGCCAAGTTTCGTTTCTATTTCTGCGTATACAGATGAGTGGAAAGAGTCTATCATGACCTCAGAACATAAAATGAATTTGCAAATTGCACTTAGAAGTGCAGGAATGGGCGGAAAACATATCGTTACGGTTGGCACACCAATCGTTACGACTGAATATTAATATAGAGAATTTAGGGACGCGGAGGGGAATACCTTGGAAAAAATCATCGTCCGCGGCGGTCAAAAGTTAAACGGCACAGTCAAAGTTGAAGGCGCTAAAAATGCCGTTTTACCAGTTATCGCTGCATCTTTATTAGCAAGTGAAGAAAAAAGCGTAATTTGTGATGTACCTACGCTCTCCGATGTATATACAATTAATGAAGTGTTGCGTCATTTAGGAGCAGATGTGCATTTTGAGAATAATGAAGTCACTGTAAATGCTTCATACGCTTTGCAAACTGAAGCACCTTTTGAATATGTGCGTAAAATGCGTGCATCTGTGCTTGTCATGGGGCCGCTTCTTGCGCGTACAGGTCATGCAAGAGTAGCGCTTCCAGGCGGATGTGCAATTGGATCTAGACCAATAGACCAGCATTTAAAAGGCTTTGAAGCAATGGGCGCAGAAATTAAAGTCGGTAATGGCTTCATTGAAGCTGAAGTAAAAGGCCGTCTGCAAGGCGCAAAAATCTATCTGGATTTCCCAAGTGTGGGAGCAACAGAAAACCTGATTATGGCAGCTGCTTTAGCTGAAGGAACAACAACGCTTGAGAACGTGGCGAAAGAGCCTGAAATCGTTGATTTAGCAAACTATATCAACGGCATGGGCGGAAAAATCCGCGGAGCGGGCACCGGCACCATTAAAATTGAAGGAGTCGACAAGCTTCACGGCGTAAGACACCATATTATACCTGACCGTATTGAAGCGGGCACATTCATGGTTGCCGCTGCAATCACTGAAGGAAATGTTTTAGTTAAAGGAGCGGTTCCTGAACACCTCACTTCTTTAATCGCAAAAATGGAAGAGATGGGTGTTACGATTAAGGATGAAGGAGAAGGCCTTCGTGTGATCGGTCCGAAAGAACTGAAACCGATCGACATTAAAACAATGCCTCACCCTGGATTCCCGACTGATATGCAGTCACAAATGATGGCGCTTCTGCTTCGTGCAAGCGGCACAAGCATGATTACGGAAACTGTTTTTGAAAACCGTTTTATGCATGCGGAAGAATTCCGCCGTATGAATGGTGATATCAAGATTGAAGGTCGTTCTGTGATTATTAACGGCCCTGTACAGCTTCAAGGAGCTGAAGTTGCAGCTACTGACTTGCGTGCAGGCGCAGCGTTGATTCTTGCGGGGTTAGTGGCTGAAGGTCATACACGTGTTACTGAACTGAAACACTTAGACCGCGGTTATGTTGATTTCCATCAGAAGCTTGCCGGTCTTGGCGCAGACATCGAACGTGTAAACGATGAGTCTGCTTCTGAGCAAGAAAGCAAAGAAGTTGTCTCAGACTTAAACGCATAAAGGATTGAAAATCAGTATGTCATTCTGGCATACTGGTTTTTTATTTTTAGTGTATTATCATCATTATGCGCAAAATAGCAAAAAAGAATACGTAAATGACAAATAAAGTTTCTGTCCAAAAGGAGAGTCATATTAGCTTGTCCCTGCCCATAGACTAGACTAGAGTCGAATCCCGAGCAGGAGGCAGCTGAATATGAAACAATTCGCAATCACACTATCCGTACTATGTGCATTGATTCTCTTGGTCCCCACACTCTTAGTGATCCCGTTTCAGCATAATAAAGAAGCTGGGGCCAGAGGAGAATCAGGAAAGACAGCAGTCAACACGATACAAGAATCAAAAGGAGCGGAAACATTGAAAGCATCGCCTGTTTCTATTCCAGTCTATCGAACCGCCAATCAATCCGTAGAAGATATTCCGCTTGAAGAGTATGTCATCGGAGTCGTCGCCTCCGAAATGCCGGCTACCTTTGAACCTGAAGCGCTGAAGGCTCAGGCTCTCGCCGCAAGAACGTTTATTGTCAGACTAATGGTCTCAAATTCTGCAGTAGAGGCCCCTAAAGGCTCGCTGGTGGATGATACTCAGATGTTCCAGGTGTACAAAAGCAAAGCGGAGCTGAAGAAACAGTGGGGCGCAGATTATGAAGCAAATCTGAAAAAAATCACAGATGCGGTTGCCAGTACGCAAGGAAAAATCTTAACGTACAACAACCAGCCGATTGAAGCCTCCTTTTTCTCTACAAGCAACGGCTATACAGAAAATGCGGAAGCATATTGGACAAGTGCCATTCCTTATTTAAAAAGCGTCAAAAGCTCTTGGGATAAAAAGTCTCCGAAGTATAAGGCCACCAGAACCTTTACAGTGGCGCAATTTGAACAAAAGCTTGGCGTCCAGCTGAATGGGTCAAATACAATCGGAAAAATTACCGGAGAGACACCGGGCCATCAGGTGGCAACAGCCGTCATTAACGGCAAGACGCTGAAAGGAAGGGACATACGCGAAAAGCTTGGCCTCAATTCAGCTGATTTTGAATGGAAACGAAACGGAGACACCATTACCATCACCACAAAAGGCTTTGGCCACGGTGTGGGAATGAGCCAGTATGGAGCCAATTTTATGGCGAAAGAGGGCAAAACAGTTGATGAGATTGTGAAGTACTATTATCAAGGAACACAGGTTTCAACCGCCGATTCGTTTTTAAATAAATATATGGCGAAGAAATAAAAAGACGCTTCATAAAGCGTCTTTTTTGCCGTTTTTAAGCGTATATTCTGTTCCTTAGTCTATTTTTATGTAAGAGCGGTTAAAGACCTTCTAAAGGCCGCCTGCGTATTTTACAGCCTATATGATGATGAGGGAATCAGTTCCTTTTTCGTATTTGCTGACACTGAGATTGTGGTAAAGTAATCCACATTGATCGACAGACTTCGACAGACTCATATAACGAAAGGCGAAAGGCGGACAATCATGATTTTTCATCCTGCTGTTAGGCGGAAATCACTAATAAAAACAAAGGTTTCTATGCAAAAGTAAACAGCGGCAATGGGGAAGCCCGCCCTATTTATTTCTCTGTTTTTGTCGATTACGATTAGTTATGTTCAGCGTTGAACATCTGCACGCAGAAACAAACTTGAAAAGGGGCACGAACATGAAGAAAAGATTTTCACTGATCATGATGACAGGATTGCTATTTGGACTGACGTCACCTGCTTTTGCTGCTGAAAAAACAGAACCGAAGGCTGAAGCTCCGGCAAACGTGGCGGTTTTGCTAGATGCTAGCGGAAGCATGGCGAAAAGAATAGACGGTGTATCTAAATTTAATTCAGCCAAAAAAGAAATTTCAAAGTTTGCAAGCTCACTGCCTGCGGACACTCAAGTGAAAATGAGTGTGTTTGGTTCAGAAGGAAACAATAAGAATTCCGGAAAAGTTCAATCATGCGAAGCCATTCGCAACGTATACGGCTTCCAAAGCTTTAACGAACAGAGCTTCCTCAATTCTCTTAACACAATCGGGCCGACTGGCTGGACACCGATCGCAAAAGCGCTGAACGAGGCAAAATCTTCTTTCAATCAGCTTGATGCAAAAGGAGAAAAAGTCGTTTACCTGCTAACAGACGGGGAGGAAACATGCGGCGGCAACCCGATCAAAACAGCAAAAGAACTTCATAAAGACAACATCACAGTAAATGTCATTGGATTTGACTATAAAGAAGGGTATAAAGGCCAGCTGAACGCAATTGCTAAAGTCGGCGGCGGAGAATATTTCCCTGCTTATACGCAAAAAGATGTTGAGAAAATTTTCACTCAGCAATCACTGATGTTATCTAAATAAGAAAAAAGAGGCTGAAAGGTCAGCCTCTTTTTTGTTTTTAACAAAACGTTCAAAAGTAAGCAGCTGCCGGCCTGTAGCATAGTAGCAGATTTCAGCTTTTCTCTCCTGATCACGGAGAAGAAAGAATGAATGCTGTCACATTCTTTCTATATTTTTTGGGCGGAAATGGCTAAAAAGTATTGAGGTTTCCAGCGATTTTGAATAGAGAGCGAAAGGGAGATAAAAGGCAGCTTGCCCTATATCATTTTGTGGTTTCATATTCTAGCATAAAGAAGTATCCAACAAATGGTTGGAAAATATGATAAAGAAAGGAAGTTGAACATGAAAAAATTACTGACTGCCGGTATTATTGGACTGTTGACTGTCTCCATTGCGTCACCGTCTTTTGCCGCTGAGAAAAAAGCCGACACAAATGTAGCTGTCCTGTTTGATGGAAGCGGAAGTATGGTTCAAAAAACAGGAGGAGAACGAAAAATAGACATTGCCAAAAAATCTGTAAAGTCTTTTGCCGAGCTGCTTCCTGAGGATACAAATCTGATGCTTCGCGTCTTTGGGCATGCGGGAAACAATAAACTTTCCGGAAAGGCTCTTTCATGCAGCACAACAGAAACGATTTACGGCCTCCATCCATATGAAGGAACGCTCTTTGACCATTCATTAAGCGGCGTCAAACCGACCGGCTGGACGCCAATTGCCAAAGCGCTTTCAGATACCAGAAAAGAATTTGAAGCGTTTGATGCAGACGGGAAAAACGTGGTGTATTTAATCACTGACGGTGAAGAAACATGCGGCGGAAATCCTGCTGATGAAATTGAAAAGCTTCGTGAAGCGAATGTAGATACGATTGTAAATATCATCGGCTTCAACTTTGATGTGAAAGGGAACGCGGAAATGAAACAGGCGGCTGTTGCTGGCGGCGGAGAATATATTTCAGCTGACAGCGCGGAAGAATTTGAGCAGGCCTGGGAAAAAGAAGCACAAAAATTTACTGAGTAACCGAATGAAAAGGCGCTCCCCCAGGCGCCTTTTTCTATTGGTTTAAAAACAGGGCCGGCGGGAATGATACCCGTAAAAGGGGTGGAAAACATGAGATTGTTAGGACTGATATTCCTTATAGCCGCCGTGGCCTTTATATTGCTCGGTGTTTTTCTGAAACTGGCAGCTTTCTTTTTTGTCAGCATGCTCACTTTGATCGCAGCTCTTGTGCTGTTTATGATCCTGAAAAAGAATCAGCATAACCAAACGTAGAGTCCTTTAGAATGGGCTCTTTTTTTTATAACAGGATTCGACAAAATCTGAGGAGTGTGAAAAAATATAAAGGCAGGAACATTGCGGAGGGGAAGAGACATTGAACGATAAAGTAACTGCGGTCAGGGAGATATGGCGTTATGAACAAGGGGAAATGAGCAGGCAAACCGACCGGATGGTGACAGAATATCCGTTGACGGTGATGGTGAACGGCAGTGAGTTTGTCACGCTCGTTTGCACGCCGGAGCATATCAAAGAGCTCGTCATCGGATTTCTCGCATCTGAGGGCGTTATTCGATTTCAAAAAGAGATTAAAAGGTTTACAATAGATGAAAGTCTCGGTTTTGTGTATGTCGATCTCATTCATCCTGAGACATTGGATCAACAGGAATATACAAAACGGGTAATCGGCTCGTGCTGCGGAAAGGGCCGCCATTTTTATTTTCAGCAGGATGTCAAAACCGCCAAGACGGCTGTCAGCCAAATGAAGATTTCGCCTGAATCTTGTCTGGCGCTCATGAAAGACATGCAAAAAGGGAGCGGGACATTTCTGGAGACGGGAGGCGTGCATAATGCGGCGCTTTGCGATACGGAGAAAGTGCTTTTGATGCGCACAGATATCGGCCGTCACAACGCGCTTGATAAATTATACGGACATTGTCTGCTGAATGGGATGTCCGTCCGCGATAAACTGATTGTCTTCAGCGGAAGAATCTCATCAGAAGTGCTGTTAAAAGCGGCAAAAATCGGCGTGTCGATTGTGATTTCAAAATCGGCCCCGACAGAGCTTGCGATTCAAATGGCAGAAGAATTAAATATTACAGCGATCGGTTTTGTGAGAGACGGATCTTTTAATGTGTATACACATCCCGAGAGAATTGAGGGACAGGAGGGGCTGCAGCAATGAATACAGAATCTCGCCAGATGTTAGATAAAAGGAACAGACCGCTCAGAGACCTTCGCATTTCTGTTACAGACCGCTGCAACTTCCGATGCACGTACTGTATGCCAGCCGAGTTATTCGGCCCGGATTATCCTTTTTTAAAGAAAGAGGAGCTGCTTTCATTTGAGGAATTGGAACGGCTTGCGACGCTGTTTGTCACCAGGTTCGGAGTGGAGAAAATCCGCTTGACCGGCGGAGAGCCGCTCATGAGAAAGGACATGCCCGAATTAATCAAAAAATTGGCCCGCATTCCGGGTCTCCGTGATATTGCGATGACGACAAACGGGTCGCTGCTGCCTGTTTATGCCGAGAAGCTCAAAGAAGCCGGCTTGAAACGGGTGACCATCAGCCTTGATTCATTAGAGGACGAGCGCTTTAAAATGATCAACGGGCGAGGGGTTTCTGTCAGCAAGGTGCTTGAAGGCATTGAAGCGGCGAAACAAGCAGGGCTCGGCGTTAAAATCAACATGGTCGTCCAAAGGGGCGTCAATGAAAAAGATATCCTGCCTATGGCGCGGTATTTTAAAGAAAAAGGGCATATCTTGAGATTCATCGAATTTATGGACGTCGGCAACACCAACCAATGGGAAAAGAAAGACGTCATGACAAAGGCGGAAATCATTGATGTAATCAATGAACACATGCCTGTTGAGCCGATCGCGCCTAACTATAAAGGGGAAGTTGCTTCAAGGTTTCGCTACTTGGACGGATCTGGCGAAATCGGCGTGATTTCTTCTGTATCTGATGCGTTCTGCGGCTCGTGTAACAGGGCCCGCCTGTCTGCGCGCGGTGAGTTGTTTACTTGCCTGTTTGCTTCAAGCGGATATGACCTCAGAGCGCCGGTTCGGCAGGGATTAAGTGATGGCGAGCTGACAGCGATGATCGGCACAGTGTGGAAGAATCGGATAGACCAATATTCAGTTGACCGGACTCTTTCAAAAACTGCGGGCAAAAAGAAAGTGGAAATGTCTTATATTGGCGGTTAATATGATAAAAGCTTATCGGCTAAGTCCGGTAAGCTTTTTTGTGTAAAAAACTGTAATGCGAAAAAAGTGCAAAAAATCCAATCAGAAACCGAAAAATATAAGGATAGGCAAAAAGAAGGAATCACTGGAAGAAATTTTAATTCCAAAGCCATACAATATGATAAAATATAACCACTAGTTCATAGAAAGGGTTGGAGAGGCATGGCCGCTTACGAGATCCCGTCATCTCAAGTAGGAGTAAAAATCAATCAGTGGTATAAGCACATTTTAGCATTTCAAGTGGCTGATGCCGTTCAGCTGAAGGAAGAGATTGATCATGATATAGAACATATGGAAGAGGATCAGCTGCTTTTGTTGTACTATCAGCTGATCAGCTACCGTCATCAAATTATGCTTGATTATGTAAAGCCCGACCTGCACGAGGAATCTCAGCTCCAATATCGCGAATTGATCGAGAGGCTGGAAAGCAGCAAGGACAGCATCTCGGGATTATCTGAGTATTATTTTCATTTGTTCAGAGGGATGTATGAATTTGAACAGAACAATTATATCTCAGCCATATCTTTCTATCGGAAAGCTGAGAAAATGCTTGCGTTTGTAGAGGATGATATTGAAAGAGCGGAATTTCATTTTAAAGTAGCGGAAGTATTTTATATTATGAAGCAGACCCACTTTTCCATGAATCATGCGATACAGGCGCTTGAGACCTACAAGGCTCATGATTTTTACAGGGTCAGAAGAATTCAATGTCATTTTGTCATATCAGGGAACTATATAGACTACAGAAATTATGAAAAAGCGCTCGAGCATCTCGATGACGCTTATCGTTTGGCTTTACTGGAAGGACAGCCCCGCTTGATCGGATCAGCCCTCTACAACATGGGGAACTGTTATGATGAAAAAGGAGAACTGGACCAGGCGGCTGCATACTTTGAAAAAGCGCTTCCTGTCTTTGAGGAACACCAGCTGGAGCAGCTCCCGAAAGCGCTGTTCAGCTTAACGCGTGTACTCTTCAAAAAACAGGCTGAACAGGCGGCTATGCATTATTATGAAAAAGGGATTGCCATCGCCCGAAAACGAAACGACAGCTTCAGTCTGGAAAAATATAAATTTCTGCAGGCTCTATATGTGGAATCCGTTAATATGGATATGATACAAGAGGTATTTGATTATATGGAAGCCAAGTCCCTGTATGTGTATATTGAGGAATTTGCTCTGGATGCGGCTGCATATTCCAGCCTTCATGAAAACTATAAAGATGCGGTGTTTTTCTATGAAAAAGCGGTCAGCATGAGAGCGCTGATCCTGAAGGAAGACTGTTTATATCAAGTGTAAGACGAAACCATCTGATGCCGGATGGTTTTTTTATACAAAAAAAGGGGAGCATCGGGACGTTTATTTCCGTGGAGAACAGGAAAAATCGCTACATACTGTTTTTGAACACAAACGAATGGAAAGCCGCGATTTTGTGAAACAGAGAAATGGCGGAGTGCATATGTGTTGTTGTTTATGACAAGCGTGAGGGGGAATTCAATGTTTGGATTTGATGATATGGTGAAGTTTCTATGGTCTTTCCTCATCGTTCTGCCGCTTGTATCTATTATACATGTTGCCGGGCACAGCTTTATGGCTTTTGTTTTTGGCGGGAAGGGTTCATTGGATATCGGGATGGGCAAAAAACTGTTTAAGATTGGGCCGATACAGGTCAGAACCATTTATTTTATGGATTCGTTTTGCCGGTACGGTGAGCTGAAGATCGACAACCGATTCTCACACGCACTTGTTTATGCCGGAGGCTGCCTGTTTAACTTAATAACCATTTTCGCAGTGAATTTGCTCATTATACACAGTGTATTGGAGCCGAATGTGTTTTTCTATCAGTTTGTCTACTTTTCTACGTATTATGTGTTTTTTGCCCTGCTGCCGGTCCGTTACTCAGAAAATAAATCATCTGACGGGCTGGCGCTCTACAAGGTGCTCCGTTACGGAGAGCGTTATGAAATCGATAAATAATATTCAAATGTTTACTGTTGCTCAGATCGGGAAAGTAACAAGTACACACTTAAATGAAGGGAGAGAATGACACATGGGTAACGATAGTGTAAAAGATAAAATGAAAGGCGGCTTAAATAAAGCCAAGGGAGAAGTGAAGGATAAAGTCGGAGATATGACTGACAAAACGGACATGCAGGCTGAAGGCAAAAAAGATAAGGCAAAAGGCGAGGTCCAAAAGGGTATCGGTGAAGCGAAGGATAAATTCACAGATAAAGATTAATCAGATCGGCAAGGCAAGAAACTTTGTTTCTTGCCTTTTTTTATGTGAATAAATATAACAAAAAAGACAATCGATTTAGTTAAAGTATCTAAATTTTTTAAATATTCTTTAAAGTAATGCGCCTGTTCTATATAATAAATGACATAAGTTGTTAACTTTTGTAACATCAGTTGGCGGAATCAAAAAAAGGAGGTTCTGAATGAAAAGCAAAGGGGTTAGAATACAGGCTGTCTTTCTGATGTTTCTTATTACGATTCTGATCACGGGATGTACGGCGCCGAAGAAAGTGTCGGAAGCCAGCGGAGATGCGAAAAAAACAGTTGATATTGACACAAGCGGGGATTCAGTGAAGGTTGGGATTCTTCACTCATTAAGCGGGACAATGGCAATCAGCGAGGTATCCGTCCGTGATGCAGAGCTGCTGGCTATTCACGAAATCAACCAAAAAGGCGGCGTTCTCGGCAAAAAGCTTGAACCCGTCGTGGAGGACGGGGCTTCTGACTGGCCTACATATGCCGAAAAAATGAGAAAGCTGCTTCAGCAGGACAAAGCGGCGGCTGTATTCGGAGGATGGACATCAGCGAGCCGCAAAGCGATGCTCCCGGTTGTGGAGCAAAATAACGGGCTGCTGTTCTATCCGGTGCAATACGAAGGCATGGAGTCATCTCCTCATATTTTTTATACCGGAGCAACGACGAATCAGCAAATCGTGCCGGCTGTCGATTGGCTGCTGAAGAATAAAGGCAAGACATTCTTTCTGATCGGCTCGGATTATGTGTTCCCGAGAACAGCCAATAAAATCATTAAAGCACAAGTGAAAGCTGCTGGGGGAGAAGTTGCCGGTGAAGAGTATACGCCGCTCGGCCACACGAATTACAGTACGCTGGTCAGCAAAATCAAAGAAAAGCAGCCGGATGTGATTTTTAACACATTAAACGGCGACAGCAACGTGGCATTTTTCAAACAGCTGAAAGATGCGGGCGTGACAGCTGATGATATTCCTGTCATGTCGGCGAGTGTCGCAGAGGAAGAAATTCGGGGGATCGGGACAGATGCACTAAAAGGGCATTATGCGGTGTGGAATTACTTCCAAACAACAAATACAGCAGAAAATCAGACATTCGTGAAGAATTATAAAAAGCAGAACGGAGATAAGAGGGTGACCAGTGATCCGATTGAAGCCGGCTATAATGCGGTGTATCTCTGGGCGGCAGCCGTTGAAAAAGCCAAGTCCTTTGAGATCGATAAAGTGAAGAAAGCGGCTGACGGGATTACATTTAAGGCCCCGGGCGGCACAGTGAAAATCGATGGGGATACACAGCATCTTTACAAAACAGTTAGAATCGGGCAAATCACGGGGGATGGACAGTTTAAAGAAGTATGGAACTCAGGTGATCCGGTAAAACCTGATCCGTATTTAAAAACGTACGACTGGGCAAAGGGGTTATCTAAATAAATCAAAGCCATTTGCGGGAGAGGAGGCGGAACATGTCTGTTGTCGTGACTCAATTATTTAACGGGATCAGTCTCGGTTCTATTTTGATTCTCATTGCGATTGGATTGGCCGTTACATTCGGTTTGATGAACATTATGAATATGGCGCACGGTGAGCTGATGATGGCGGGAGCCTACACGACATATGTTATTCAGCAGCTGTTTTTAAGCTATTTGCCGGCTTCTCTCTTTTCCTATTACTTTTTTATTGCGGTCATCATGTCGTTTACAGTTGCGGCATTGCTTGGCATTGTCATTGAAAAAGTGATTATCAGGCGATTATATGACCGTCCGCTCGACAGCCTTTTGGCAACATGGGGGGTAAGCTTGATCCTTCAGCAGGCGGCCAGATCGATTTTTGGCGCGCCGAATGTCGCTGTTCAGTCTCCTGAGTGGCTGTCGGGAGGAGTGACGCTGTTTTCGGTCACCTTTCCATATAAAAGGCTGTTTATTTTGGCGCTTGTTCTTTTTACGCTTGCGCTGCTGGGATTCTATTTGTTTAAAACTCCGGCGGGGCGGAGGATGCAGGCTGTTACACTGAACCGGAGTATGGCATCCTGTCTTGGTGTATCTGTGAGAAAAACAGATACATTGGCTTTTGCGCTCGGAAGCGGGCTGGCCGGTATTGCGGGGAGCTCACTCACATTGCTCGGGTCAATCGGGCCTACTCTCGGTTCGTCTTATCTGGTCGATGCTTTTATGATCGTCATTTTAGGCGGGATCGGAAAATTAAAAGGAACGATTATCGGAGCTGTGATGGTCGGATTACTCAGCACATTTGTAGAGTATTCGACAAGCGCTACCATAGCTAAGATTGTGGTGTTTGCGTTTATTATTCTCTTTCTGCAATGGCGGCCTTCGGGTCTTGCAAGCGTCAGAACGAGATTACTTGATTAGGGGGGCGCCGGATGAAGCGGTTTTCGCAATTCAGTCCGTATGTTGTGATGTTTGCCCTTTTTATCGCTGCTCCGTTCTTTCTTCAGGAGTTTCGATTGGGGCTGTTGGCGAAGTTTTTATGCTTTGCGATTGTGGCGGTCGGCATTTGCCTGATTTGGGGATATACAGGCATTTTGAGCTTGGGGCACGGCGTCTTTTTCGGATTGGGCGCCTACTGCATGGCGATGTATTTAAAAATAGAAGCCTCACCGTCCGGCATTCCTGATTTTATGGAGTGGGCGGGTGTCAGCGAACTGCCGTGGATCTGGGCTTTGTTCAGGCACCCTTTCGCTGCAATTGCGGCGGCTGTCGCTGTGCCTGTGCTACTGGCGTTTCTGCTCGGCTATTTTACGTTTCGCAACAATATAAAGGGAGTTTATTTCTCTTTGATATCACAGGCTGTCGTCGTTGTGGCGGTCACACTGTTCATCGGGAGCCAGGAAATCACCGGCGGCACCAATGGACTTACCAGCTTCTATACGATTTTTCAATATTCTCTGGCTGATCCTGCCTTGAAGCAGATCCTGTATTTTGCCACAGTCTTTTTTCTCGGCCTTACTGTTGTGTTCGCTTTGTTTCTTACGAGAAGCCGCTTTGGCCGGCTTTTGCAGGCGGTTCGCGACGGAGAGAACAGGGTGCGCTTTTTCGGTTATCATTCCACCGTTTTTAAAGTGTTTATTTACTGTGTGTCCGCTGCGATGGCGGGAATTGCCGGGATGCTGTTTGTGCTTCAGGACGGGATGATCTCGCCGGAAATGATGGGCATCATCCCTTCAGTGGAAATGGTGCTGTGGGTGGCGATCGGCGGCAGGCACTCCATTTTCGGAGCTGTGCTGGGCGCGCTGTTAACGAACGGCATGAAAAGCTATTTAAGCGAATATTATCCTGACATTTGGCTGTATTTCCTCGGTGCGCTGTTTATGATCGTCGTGCTTTACTTGCCAAGAGGGATTGTCGGACTGTTTGAAAAGCTTGGAACCCAGCTTTCCTTCTCTAAAAAGAAAGGAGTGGCTGCATATGAAACCGATACTTATCTGCCGTGACGTGAAGGTTCAGTTTGACGGGTTTTGGGCGCTGCAGGGGGCAGATATCAGTGTGCAGGAACGTGATATTCACTTTTTGATTGGGCCGAATGGCGCCGGGAAAACAACCATGCTGGATATCATTTGCGGGAAAACAAAGCCGCATTCGGGCGAGATTGTGTTTCAGGAAACGGCTGAACTGACAAAGGTTCCGGAATATCAGATCGCCAAAATGGGCGTCGCCAGAAAGTTTCAGGCTCCGAATGTCTTTTCGCAGCTGACCGTGTTTGAAAATATAGAGCTTGCCATGAAGCAGAAAAAAACGATTCTCTCTCTGCTGATGGCTCGTATGACAAGAGAGCAGCGTGGCAGGGTGACAGACATCCTGAAGCTGATCGGATTAGAAGAGAAGCGGGATGCAGAAGCCGGCAGCCTGTCACACGGGCAGAAACAATGGCTCGAAATCGGCATGCAGCTCGCCATGGAGCCGAAGCTTTTGCTGCTGGATGAACCGATCGCCGGTATGACAGGAAAAGAGCGTGATAAAACCGGGGCTCTCCTTGAGGAGATTGCCAAAACGTGTTCCGTTTTAATTGTGGAGCACGATATGGAATTTGTCCGCTCGTTTTCCAAAAAAGTCACGGTGATGCATGAAGGGAGAGTGCTTTGTGAAGGATCGATGGATGAGATTACAAGCAATGAAGAGGTGGCAGCGGTGTATCTAGGAAGGAGCGGGGCGTCATGATAGCGGTCAGTAATGTGACATCCGGTTACGATCAATCCATGGTTTTGCATAACCTCAGCATGGAGGTCCGCCCCGGGCAGATCGTCGCTGTATTAGGCCGAAACGGAGTCGGCAAATCCACTTTGCTGAAAACGATCATCGGCCTGATCCCGGCCAAACAGGGGCAGATCCGTTTTCATCAAACGTTTGTTCAAAACGAAAAGACGGAAAAACGGGCAAGAGCTGGAATTGCGTACGTGCCCCAAGGAAGAGACATCTTCCCCGCTTTAACCGTTCGCGACAATCTTTTGCTCGGAGAAGAACCGCTTCCTAAGAAGGAGCGGAGAGGGCGGATCAAGGAAGAGATTTTTCAGTGGTTTCCTGTTTTGAAGGATATGCTCGACCGGAAAGGCGGCGATTTAAGCGGAGGACAGCAGCAGCAGCTTGCGATTGCCAGAGCGCTGATGGGGAATCCGAAAATTATTTTACTTGATGAACCAATGGAAGGAATTCAGCCCTCAATTATCGAACTAATCAGACAAGTTATCGTAGAAATTTCCAGAAAAAAAGACATTTCTGTTGTTTTAGTCGAGCACAGTCTGGAAAACGCGTTAACATGTGCTGACTACCTTTATGTGATCGACAGGGGAACGGTTGTCGACCATGGAAAGGCCGATGAAGAAACGGCTCGCCGTTTTGAAAGGCATCTCACCGTATGATCAGCATCGTGAGAAAGGGAGGTGATGGCCCGCCTGCATGTTCCGCAAATTCGCAGTAACCGCATCCGCTTTATACGACAAAAGAAGGAGGACCTAAGATGAAACTGACACCGGTTGAACAAGAGAAATTGCTCATTTTTGCAGCGGGGGAATTAGCCAAACAGCGAAAGGCGCGCGGCGTTCTGCTGAACTATCCCGAGGCTGCCGCTTATCTCACCTGTTTTATCATGGAAGGCGCGCGTGATGGAAAGGGAGTGGCGGAGCTGATGGAAGCCGGCCGCCATGTATTGACTGAAAAAGATGTCATGGAGGGCGTGCTTGAGATGCTGGACAGCATTCAGGTGGAAGCTACATTCCCTGACGGAGTGAAGCTTGTCACAGTACACCAGCCGATTTCTACGGAGGTGAAGTCATGAAGCCGGGAGCATTTCAGATTGCTGAGGGGACCATTACGATTAACGAAGGCCGCCAGACACGGGAGATAGCGGTGAAAAACACCGGATCACGTTCCATTCAGGTCGGTTCACATTTTCATTTTGCAGAAGCCAATGGCGCGCTATCGTTTGACCGCGAACAAGCCATCGGCATGCGTATCGACATTCCGTCAGGCACATCGGTCCGTTTTGAGCCAGGTGAGGAGAAAACGGTCACGCTTGTTGAATTCAGCGGACGAAAAACAGTAAGAGGACTGAACGGAATGGCCGATACGTATATCGATGAACGCGGGAAAGAAAAAACGTTAGCCAACTTAAAGAAAGCCGGCTGGATGGAGGGTGTGATTCGATGAAAATGTCACGGGAGCAATACGCGGAGCTGTTTGGTCCGACAACGGGCGATAAAATCAGATTGGGCGATACGGACTTATGGATCGAAGTTGAAAAGGACTTCACTGTTTATGGTGAAGAAATGATCTTTGGAGGCGGAAAAACGATCCGTGACGGCATGGGCCAAAACGGCAGCATCACAGGAAAAGACGGCGCTTTGGATTTGGTGATCACCAACGTCGTGTTATTGGATTACACAGGCATTGTTAAAGCGGATGTCGGTGTAAAGGACGGCCGGATCGTGGGTGTCGGAAAAAGCGGCAACCCCGATATCATGGACGGGGTCGATCCGCATATGGTCATTGGTGCGGGTACAGAGGTGATCTCCGGTGAAGGCAAAATTTTAACGGCTGGAGGAGTGGATACGCACATTCACTTTATTTGTCCTCAGCAGATGGAAGTTGCGCTTTCTTCAGGAGTCACGACTCTTCTTGGAGGCGGAACGGGACCTGCTACAGGAAGCAAAGCGACAACATGTACGTCAGGTGCATGGTATATGACAAGGATGCTGGAAGCGGCTGAGGAATTTCCGATCAATGTCGGCTTCTTAGGAAAAGGGAATGCATCTGATAAAGCGCCGCTGATCGAACAGGTGGAAGCCGGCGCCATCGGCCTGAAGCTTCATGAAGACTGGGGCACGACGCCAAGCGCTATCAAAACGTGTATGGAAGTTGTGGACGAAGCCGATATTCAAGTCGCAATCCATACGGATACGATCAATGAAGCGGGCTTTCTGGAAAACACGCTTGACGCAATCGGAGACCGGGTGATTCATACATATCACATTGAAGGAGCAGGCGGGGGCCACGCTCCGGATATTATGAAGCTCGCCTCTTACGCGAACATTCTGCCGTCATCCACAACGCCGACAATTCCTTACACCGTCAATACGATGGATGAGCACCTTGACATGATGATGGTCTGTCACCATTTAGATGCTAAGGTGCCCGAGGACGTGGCGTTCAGCCATTCCAGAATCAGGGCTGCGACGATTGCGGCAGAGGACATTCTCCATGATATCGGCGCGATCAGCATGACATCATCGGATTCCCAAGCGATGGGACGTGTTGGCGAAGTCATTATCCGCACTTGGCAGGTGGCTGACAAAATGAAAAAACAGCGCGGCGCTCTCATTGGAGAAAACGGAAACGATAACGTACGTGCGAAACGCTACATTGCCAAATATACAATTAATCCGGCAATTACTCACGGCCTCAGCCATGAAGTCGGTTCTGTAGAAAAAGGAAAGCTCGCTGACCTTGTCCTGTGGGATCCTGTATTTTTCGGCGTGAAACCGGAATTGGTCTTAAAGGGAGGCATGATAGCACGCGCGCAAATGGGGGATCCCAACGCGTCTATCCCGACTCCGGAACCGGTATTCATGCGCCAAATGTATGCTTCCTATGGTAAAGCCAACCGCTCAACTTCCATCACATTTATGTCCCAGGCGGGCATTGAAAGCGGTGTGGCGGAAAGGTTAGGGCTGGAAAAAAGAATTTCTCCTGTGAAAAACATCCGCAAGCTGAGCAAGCTGGATATGAAATTAAACGCTGCTTTGCCGAAGATTGAAGTCGATCCGAAAACGTATCAGGTCTTTGCAGACGGAGAAGAATTGTCCTGTCAGCCTGTCGATTATGTTCCGCTGGGACAGCGATATTTCTTATTCTGACAAGACACGGCCGGAGTGCATCCGGCCGTTTTATTGACTAAACGGATGCGCAAGGAGCGCAAATTTAGTGTATATTATATGTTGACAAACGAATTTAATGTAACTATTATAGTTACAACGGTGGTGAAAAAACATGATTAACAGCCGTCTTGCTGTCGCCATTCATATTTTATCTCTCATTTCGATGGATGAAAAAGCGTCTTCGGAAATCATCGCTGACAGTGTCAACACCAACCCGGTTGTTGTAAGAAGGATGATCAGCCTGCTGAAAAAGGGCAATATTCTCACATCACGCGCCGGGGTGCCGGGCGCGAGCCTCAAAAAAGATCCGGCTGATATTTCTCTTTTAGAAGTATATCGGGCTGTTCAAAACCAAGAGGAACTATTTGCGGTTCATGAAAACCCGAACCCGAAGTGTCCGGTAGGCAAAAAAATTCAGTGCGCGCTGGATGAGACATTTGAAAGTGTGCAAAAAGCGATGGAAAATGAGCTGGCAAGCAAGTCATTAAAAGATGTAATGAATCATCTCTTTTGATCAAAAGGGATGACTTCTCACCACTAACATGTAACTGAAATTGTTACAAATAAGGAGGAAATCAAAAATGAAAATAGGAATTATCGGTGCAAGCGGAAAAGCGGGAAGCCAGATTTTGAAAGAAGCGAAAACAAGAGGCCATGAAGTGACTGCCATCGTTCGGACCGCTTCAAAAGTACAGGAACAGGACATAGCGATTTTGGAGAAAGATGTGTTTGAACTGGCTGCAGAAGACATTAAGCCTTTCGACGTGGTCGTAAACGCATTTGGAGCAGCACCTGGCCAGGAACATCTTCATGTTGAAGCAGGCAGAGCCCTAATCAGCATCTTAAAGGATGCAAAAAACACAAGATTGCTTGTCGTCGGCGGAGCAGGAAGCCTGTTTGTTGATGAAGCCAAAACAACACGTTTAATGGATACACCGGAATTCCCGAAAGAATATCTTCCGACTGCATCAAATCAAGGAGAGAACCTGAAAGACCTGCAAAAGGCAGACTCTATTTCCTGGACGTTCCTCAGCCCGGCGGCGTTTTTTGATCCGGCAGGAAAGCGGACGGGATCTTACCAAAAAGGAAAAGACAATGTGATCGTAAACGCAAATGGCGACAGTTATATCAGCTATGCCGATTATGCGATTGCTGTTTTGGATGAGCTTGAACATCCGTCACACAAAAATGAACGCTTTACAGTAGTAAGCGAAGCGGAATAACAAGAAAAAACCCGGAGGATGCTCCGGGTTTTTCTGATTAATAGGTGCTGTACGTATCATAATCGCTGAATATGCCGTCGGCAATTCCAAGCATTAGAAAGATGAAGAATGCGATGATCGCCAGAATCGATACAGCGATGCTCACGATTAAATAAATCCCTTGCATCTTTACAAATTTCGCATAGTTCTCCAGCATTAAATCCTCAGATTGCCCGCTATGTTTTTCAGCCATTAAGCCTGCTTCTTTTGCTGACCGCATCAAAAAGATGCCTGAAATGATTTGCAGTACGCCCGGCACTGCGCCGATAAGAAAAACGAACGCGCCTGAAAGCGCAGTAAAAGCGCCCATAATAATAAATAAGATGCCTGTTGCTTTTCCCCATTTTGAAATACTGATGAGGGTTTTGTTGACCGTTTCCGGATTCATTGACACGGATCCCCTTTACAAAAAAATACTCACTTTTCTTTTATACACTATTTGTGAGAAGTTTTGTATACAGAAATAAAAATAGTGAATTGATTTTGCCGCGGTGTGAATGGAGTTTGGCCTGACGGTCCGGAGGTGCAAGCCGCTGTGATCATATTCGTGATTTTTTATTACGGTTGCACGCTATATGAGAAAGGCCACGCGCGTTTTTACGGGGTGCGTGATGATAGATTATGACCATGCTGAAAAACCCCGGCCATAAAGGCCGGGGGGATTGGCGCATCTTATAAAATCGGCGACAATAGCCGTGAGACGGATTCCTTGATGCGGATCCATAAAGATCGCTGCTGATATTCCTCGTAGGTGTATTTTCTGGATACGAGCAAATCTTCTTTAAATGTAGAAACCAGTTTTTTGGCAATGTTGATATCATAAATAAATGCATTCACCTCAAAATTCAGCCTGAAGCTTCGGACGTCAATATTCGCTGTACCGACCGATGCAATTTCGTCATCCACAACAATTGTTTTCGCATGGATAAAGCCATTATCGTAAATGTAGACGGTGGCTCCGGCTTTTAAAAGATCCCCGATATACGAAAGCGTGGCCCAGTATACAAAAGCATGATCAGGCTTGTTCGGTATCATAATGTTGACATCAATGCCTGACAGGCACGCGATTCTCAATGCATCCAGCAGGCTTGCGTCCGGAATAAAATAAGGTGTTTGTATCAAAATGTTCCGCTTGGCGTTTGAAATCATTTTGATGTAGCCGTTTTTAATTTGTTCCCATTCGGAATCGGGCCCGCTCGTAACAATCTGCATCCCGACGTTTCCCTTTGGGCTGCAATCGGGAAAGTGGTTCGGGATATAGGTGAGCGTATGATGATGTGAAGCTTGGTTCCAGTCAAGGATGAAACGTGTCTGAATGGCGTGAACGGCCGTTCCCTGCAATCGAATATGGGTATCGCGCCAATAGCCGAACTTCGGATTGAGGCCAAGATATTCATCCCCGACATTAAACCCTCCGACATAACCGGTTATGCCGTCTATGATAACAAGCTTTCGGTGGTTGCGGTAATTCAGCCGAAGGTTAATCGGCCTGAGCTTTGAAGGGAAAAAGACCTCCACGTGCCCGCCGGCCTCACGCAGTTCTTTAAAAAACTTTTTGCGCAGCGTTCTGGACCCGAGTTCATCATACAAAACCCTGACCTGAACACCTTCTTTCGCTTTTTGAATGAGGGCGTCCCGCAATTTTTTTCCTAATTCATCACCTTTGTAAATATAATATTGTAGATGGATATGATCCTTTGCCTTTGATATGTCATGTAAAAGCCGCTGAAACTTATCACGTCCGTCTGTTATGACATCAACTGAATTATCCTCTGTAAAGACAGCGTGATTATTCATGATGAGCATATATATTAAATCCTTATTATCAAAGGTTGCCCGGTTGTTGAACTGAAATTGCCTGTTTTCTAATTCTTCAAGCTGATGCTGCAGCAGCTTTTCGATTCCGATTTTCTTTCGATCCTCCCATTGAAACAAATGCTTGCGTCTGAGATTATGACCGAATAATAGGTATAAAATAAAGCCTAAAACGGGAATAAAGAAAAGAACAAGCAGCCAAGCCCATGATGCACTGGCATCGCGCCGTTCTTTGAATATGACAATGATGGCCAAAAGAATATTCAAAATGAAAAAAAGTGATAAAAGGATGGAAGAAATACTCACTTTGTAACCCCGCTAATTCATATTTATCAAGAAGATTGCCATTAGTATTCCATGAATAACAGCAATCTGATTCCCATTACAAATTATAACACTGACTTTTTAAAAGAATAAAGTGTGTTGATCCAGATTCTTCGCGAAAAACACGGGCAGATTTCTTTAAAACCAGCTTGCACCTGCGTTAAAATAAACTCATATGATAACGTTCGTGAAGCCTTGCAAAATCAAATAAAGGGGGAGAATTACATGAACTTTTACAGAATTGAACAAATGCCGGGGTTCATTAAAACAGAAATGCAAAAAATTCAAAAGGCTGTACAGCCTTTAATGAAGAAAACTGTCATCTACCGTTTTCTTGCAGTTCCGCTTGCTGCATTCTCTCTCTTTAATTTGGCTGCTTTCCTTTTTCATGCTTCAGCAGACAGAGAGTCTCTGATCAGCGCCGGACTTTTTGCGCTTCTTGCTGCACTTGGATTAGCATTTTTTAAAGAAGCGGGCTATCAGCATAAGCAAATTCAAAAGACCGTTCATATTTATATGCTGAACAGAATCAAAAAGAGCGAAATTCTTTCAGAAGAGCGCAAAAACACGTATACGCGCCAGATCAAGGAAGAACCGTTTGCGATGCGGAGCTTTGTTGAGTTTTTGACTGAAGAAGACAGACGCAAGAAAATGCTGTACTAAAAAAGAGCTGACATGGGTCAGCTCTTTTTATTCAAATACGGGCTCATCTTCATAATAATAGGAATCCGGGTCTTCATACGTATCCATATCCTCAAAAGCGGCGATGCCGACAAATACGAGGAAGAAAATGAGCAAAATGATTCCGATAAGGCCTGCGGCGATACTTGATGCAGCGTAGAATAATTGCATTTTAATAAATTTTCCGTAGTTCTCCAGCATGCTTTCACCCGCACTGCCGGTCAGATTTCCGCTCGCCTCTTTTGCTGATTTTGCTGACCGCATCAGAAATACGCCTGAAATAATGAGCAGAACGCCTGGAATAGCGCCTATGACTGTCATTAAAGCCGACAGGGCAGCCAGCGCGCCCATGACAATCAAAAGAATTCCTGTTATTTTGCCCCACTTTGCAATGTCTGAAAGCGATTTGACAGCAGCAGCGCTCAGCTCCCGTTTTTCGCCCTCTGTGCTGTTGTTCTCCTGCTCGATCACGCTGTTTTCTTCGTGGTGATTATCAATATGGTTTTCATCTTTATCAAGACTAATCATGATAGCTCTCTCCCTAATATTTTTAAGTCATATCGCTTGCCGTCCATTTCGGCAATGCCGGGGAATAACCCCCATTCCTTGAAACCGTGCTTTTCAAACAGCTTCAGGCTAGGCTTGTTATGTCCGAAAATGAAGGCCATAAGCGAGCGGATGCCAAGCTCCGGCGCGATGCGGAGCGCTTCCTGAAGCAAATGCGTTCCGGCGCCTTTGCCGCGGCATGATTCATGAATGTATATGCTGATCTCGGCTGTTTTATTATAAGCAGGCCTGCCGTAAAATCTTTCGAAGCTGATCCAGGCAGCCACGTCCCCGTTTTCATCCTCAGCAACATACAGCGGCCGTTCGTCTGTATGTCCCAAAAACCATGCCATCCGGTCTTCCGGAGTTACCGGTTCAGTATCGGCTGTTACCATTCGTGAGGCAATCGTAGAGTTATAAATCGCTACAACCGCTTCTATATCCTTTTTTTCAGCAAGACGTAATGTTAAGTTCATACGTATTTGGTTCTCCTCTCAAAAAAATGACATACTTTCTTATCAGCCTGCACAAACTATATCTAAAAAAGTTTTTTATATCGGTGTATATATTTTCAGAAAAGTGTTCAGAATGTTGCTGAGGTGATAAACAATGAGAGAGGAAGAAAAGAAAACTTCTCAAGTCAAAAAACTTCAGCAGTTTTTTCGTAAACGCTGGGTGTTCCCTGCAATTTACTTAGTCAGTGCGGCCGTCATTTTAACAGCTGTCCTTTGGTATCAATCTGTATCAAATGATGAGGTAAAGGATCAGTTAGCTGATAACGGCGGAAGCTCCGCGTATGACAACAACGACGATGCAGTTGAAGTAGGAAAGTCTATGGAAAATGTCGCAATGCCGGTTGTTGATTCTGAAAACGTTTCTGTTGTGAAAAAGTTCTATGAAACTGATGCCGCAAAAGAAGAAAAAGAAGCAGCACTCGTTACCTATAATAACACGTACAGCCTAAGCAAAGGAATTGACTTAGCTGAGAAAGACGGAAAAGATTTCGATGTTTCTGCTTCTCTAAGCGGTACGGTTGTGAAAGCTGAAAAAGATCCAGTGCTGGGATATGTTGTGGAAATCGAACATGCGGATGGGTTATCTACTGTGTATCAATCACTTTCTGAAGCAGGTGTTGAGCAAGGCGATAAGGTGAAGCAAAACCAGGTCATCGGAAAGTCTGGCAAGAACCTTTACAGCGAAGAAAGCGGCAACCACGTACACTTTGAAATCCGTAAAGACGGAGTTGCTATGAACCCGCTGAACTTTATGGACAAGCCGGTTTCTTCTATTGAAAAAGCGGCAGCTGCAGAAGAAAAAGCTGCAACTGAGGAAACAGAAGAATCCATTCAGCAATCATCAGAAAAAAAGGATGGTTCGACTGAAAAAGGAACTGACGAAAAATCCGAGGACAAAACGGATGATTCAACTGACAAATCAGGTTCCAAAGAAAGCAGCACAACAGAAGGCACTGAACAGTCCTAATGAAGAAAACGTCTATCGGTGTGATAGGCGTTTTTTTTGTTACTTTTTGTTTCACTGTGCCGTCTATGTATTGACATGCACAAGATGCCGCTGGAAAGGAGGCTGTTTTTATGCATCGTTTATTACTCGCAGGCTGGATCTTCTTCATTTTACTCTCTGTCTGTACAGAAAGCTTCAGTGATATGGTGGTGTCGCAGACATTGGCATTTCACTTTCATCCGCATCCTGATCTAAACCAATTTTTTGACATGGATTTTACTCAGCTGACCACGCCTGAAGCTGTGATTCAAAAAATCGGGCACGCGTTTTCTTTTTTCGTGCTGACATATTTGCTCTGGAAGCAATGGAGCAGTATAAAATGGGCTTCGGCAGGAGCATTCGTGTTTGCCGTTTTTACGGAAATCATTTAGCTTTTCTTCAGCAGAAACGGCTGCATCCGGGATGTGCTCATTGACAGTGTTGGGATTGCCCTGTTTCTTGGATTATTTGTTATCGCAAAGCGGAAAAAACATGAGATGTATGAAAAATATTAAAGCCGGCGCTCTGCATTCAGAGGCCGGCTTTTTTGCTTAGAAATTTTGATCGGTTGGTTTTTTCGTAATCTTGTTGATAATCGCTTCATAGATTCGAACGATGAAATCAACGAACGGGCGAAGAAGATCTGAAAATCTAAAGAACAGGAACCCGATAATGATCGCAACAACAAGGCTGCCCAACACATCTATCGGATAGTGATGTCCTACCCAAATTCGTGAAAAACCGGTCAAAAGCCCGAAGATGACGAGCGGCCAGCCGATTTTACGGTTTCTGAAAAGCATTGCGATCGAAATGGCTAGCGCTCCCGTTGTGTGGTCACTCGGAAAAGAAGCATCCGCATCGTGCGGGATCAGCGTATGAACCGTGTGAGCGACGAAAGGGCGCGGTTCAACATAAACTTGTGTAATCAAGTAATTGATCACAAGACCCGCAATTCCCGTAATTCCTGCGTAAAGCACGTTCTTTCTGCTTTGTGTGTTCCCGAACAGCCACATCACCAATAAGATAAGCGCATAGGCAACGATCGCGTATTCCGTTATGAAAACCATAATGGAATCGAGAACAGAATTGTGATGAGATAATCCATGGATAGCTTTAAATATTTCGTAATTCAAATAATCACCTTTTACATTTTTATATTAAGTAGACTCATCTTACTCAGAAAAAGTTTCAAATAAAAATAGATTGTCTGAAATCATGGCGCTTGAAGAGGATTCGAATGGGCGTCACGGTTTCTGGGGGTTTTTTCCCGCGCGAAAAAAAGAGATCCGGAGTGTCCGAATCTCTTAACGATATTACAGCGCTTCAGGTCCTTCTTCGCCGGTGCGGATATTAATTGTATTGCCGATTTCATAGACAAAGATTTTACCGTCACCCGGTGATCCCGTTTTCAGAACCCTCTTAGCGGTCTCAGTTACTTGATCAACAGGAACCTTGCTGACCACGATTTCGATTTTTAAACGTTCATATACATTGCTTTCTATTTTTACCCCTCGATAAAGCTCCGTATGTGCTTTTTGAAGCCCGCAGCCGTGAACATTGGAGAAGGTCAGAGAGGTGACTCCGATTTTTCCGAGTTCCTGCTTCAGCTTTTCAAAATTTGCCGGACGCGTTACAATTTCTACCTTGAACATTTGACCGCTCATAACGTCACTCCTCACATAGAATCTTGATATGCTTTTTCCCCGTGCATTGTTAAGTCAAGCCCAAGGGATTCTTCTTCTTCGGTTGCGCGAAGGGGAAGGAAGAGGCCTACTATTTTAATAATAACGAAAGTGACAATAAATACAAAAACATAAGTGGCAGCGATCGCTACGATTTGTTTCCAGATTAAACTTGCATCCCCGTAGAATAAACCGTCTGCACCAGCGGAGTTGACTGAAGTTGTTGCGAACAATCCTGTCGCGATGCCGCCCCATGTGCCGCCGATGCCGTGCAGGCCAAAGGCGTCAAGCGCGTCATCATACCCGAATTTCTGTTTAAGCGAGAAGACCCCCCAGAAGCAAACCGCTCCGCCGATGATGCCAATGATAATAGAAGAAAATGGTGTGACAAACCCGGCCGCCGGCGTGATGGCCACAAGCCCTGCGATTGCTCCTGATACCGCGCCGAGCATCGTCGGTTTTTTATTGATGATCCATTCAACCAATATCCAGCCGGCAATCCCCGCTGCAGCTGCCGTGTTTGTATTAATAAAGGCGTACATGGCCACATCGTTTAATGTCAGGGCGCTGCCGACATTAAAACCGAACCAGCCGAACCAAATCAGGGCGCCTCCTAAGAAGGTGTAAATGAGGTTATGCGGAGAAGACGTTGTGCCGTCTTTCCGTTTGCCGAGCACGATAGCCAGAGCAAGGCCGGCCACCCCGGAAGAAATATGAACAACGTTTCCGCCCGCGAAATCAAGTGCGCCAAGCTGGCCGATCCAGCCGCCGCCCCATACCCAGTGAGCAACCGGTGTGTAAACCAATGAAGCCCATAAAACCGAGAATAAAAGAAAAGCGCCGAAACGCATCCGTTCTGCGAAAGCCCCGGAAATGATGGCGGTTGTCAGAACCGCGAACGTCATTTGAAACATCATAAATAATGAATGGGGAATCGTGTCGCTGTAATCACCCGGATCAAATCCGACCCCCTTCAGGCCTGCCCACTCCAGGCCGCCAATGATTGAATTGCCTGGTGCGAAGGCAAGTGTATATCCGAACAGCACCCAAACGATGGAAACGATGGCAATGGAGGAGAAACTGTGCATTGCTGTACTCAGCACATTTTTGCTTTTTACCATTCCTCCATAAAATAACGCTAACCCCGGGGTCATCAGCCACACGAGTAAAGCGCAAAAGAACATAAATACTGTATCGCCCATTTGCATGTCTCATTCCTCCGTATCTTTCAGAATAAAAGCAATTATTATATTTCTTCATTATAGAGAAAAAAGAATGATAAAACATTTTCATGTGAGATTTCCTAACATGTTTTTTTAGTGTGTGTTATGGATGCGGGCGAAGAAAGAAAAACGGTATGTGCCATACAAGACTTTATGTCTATAAAATAATTCTGTTTTTATGAGAAAAAAGGGAATTGACAATAAATAGAATTATATATAGTGTATTAAGTGTACTAGTTATTGTAATACACTAAGGGGGATGCGAGATGAATAAAGGCAGCAGGCTGCTGAGAGCGTTAAGAAAGTCCATTCCGGCGACATTCCGGTTGTTTTTGGCCTTTAATTTTGTTGTGTACGGCCTGGCGAAAGTGGTCATAGGCCAGTTTGGGGAAGTAACACCTGAAATTGCAGCTGCAGCGGGAAAGGGATTTACAATTGCGTGGACATTTTTCGGTTATTCCCATGTCTATGAAGTATTTATAGGCTTTGGAGAAATCATTGCTGCGGTTTTGCTGTTGATTCCAAGAACATCTGCGTTAGGCGCGGTTGTATTTATGCCGATTATTGTGAACGTCGTCATGATTAACTATTGTTTTGATATTGGCGTGCAGGATCTCAGTACGATATTAATGATCATGTGTTTGATTCTGCTTTGGATTGACCGCCGCAAATTCATGGGCATGTTTAATCAGCAGCCGATTAACGGCAGGCAGGTGACGAAGTTATGACAACTTTTATGATCGCAGTGCTTGCCGGTATGTTTGTATGCACCACCTTTTATTTTTATATAAAAGAAAAATCGTGAGATAAGCGCTTCTCCTGAGAACTTCACAAGCGTCATGCAAGAATTCATGTGAAGTGAAGAGTAGAATATGGGATGTGAGAAACACTAACCAGCATCAGGAGGAAACGCAAAATGAACACACTTACCATTGATTTTCAAAACACAGCATTGGTTATCATTGATCTGCAAAAAGGAATTGTGCCAATAGACAAAAGCGGACAGGTTGTCCCGAATGCGAAAAAACTTGTTGACGAATTCCGAAAGCATAACGGCTTTATCAGCTTTGTGAATGTAGCCTTCCATGACGGAGCAGATGCGCTAAAGCCGGAAACGGATGAACAGGCGCAGGAAGGTTCAGGTGAAATGCCGGCGGACTGGGCGGAATTTGTTCCGGAAATCGGTGTGCAGGACGGAGATTACACAGTGACCAAACGCCAGTGGGGCGCGTTTTTCGGCACGGACTTAGATTTGCAGCTGAGACGCCGCGGCATTGATACCATTGTACTATGCGGCATTGCCACGAATATCGGAGTGGAAAGTACGGCTCGCGAGGCCTTTCAGCTTGGCTATCAGCAGATTTTTATTACTGACGCGATGTCCGCGTTCAGTGAGGAAGAGCATGAAGCGACACTGCGCTTTATTTTCCCGAGAATCGGTAAATCGCGGACGACAGAAGAATTTTTATCACAAGTGAAATGAAAATATCAAAAAAGAGCCGTGCTGTCTTTTTAACGGCGGTAGCTTCAGGAACGATGCTGAATCCGCTGAATTCGTCTATGATTTCTCTGGCGCTCCACAGCATCCAGCATGAGTTTCACCTGTCATTTACAACGGTTTCCTGGCTGATCTCCTCGTTCTATTTGGCGAGTGCTGTGGCCCAGCCCGTGACGGGAAAGCTTGGCGATTTGATTGGGCGCAAAAGTTTGTTTTTATTCGGGCTTATTCTTGTGGCGGTTTCTGCCATCGGGGCGCCGTTTGCGCCAACCTTTATGACATTATTGGTCATGCGGCTGTTTCAATCGGTGGGGAGCAGTGCGATTTATCCGTCGGGAGTCGGGCTGATACGAAGTCACATACATGAGCGTCAGGCTTCAGCCTTGGCGGTGCTGTCTATATTTGCGTCTGCAATGACGGCGCTGGGGCCGACAGTCGGCGGCTTTTTGATTGTCTGGGGCGGCTGGCCGGCGATTTTTATCGTCAATCTGCCGTTTATTATCCTCAGCTTCCTATTAGGGATGTATATGTTCCCGAAGGATCAGAAAAAAGGGGTGGGGATCAGAGCGGTTATCCGGCAGCTAGATGTTCCGGGAATCCTTTTGTTTGCCGGCGGGATCATTTTGCTCCTGTCCTTTTTGCTTTCATTCAGCACATCCCTGCATGCGTCAGAAGGTGTGATTGGTGTCATTCTGCTTGTGTCATTTGTCTGGCGTGAGCTGAAAACGGAGAAGCCGTTTATTGATGTCCGTCTGTTTAAAACGCAGCGAAGCCTGTCAGCGGTATACGTTCAGTTTATTTTACTCAATGTATTCTTCTACTGTTTATTTTTCGGCCTGCCGAGTTATTTTCAGGATGAAATGCATCTTTCTGTCCAAACGAGCGGTCTGTTTATGCTGTTCATGTCAGGAATGAGCATCGCTGTATCGCCCATTACAGGCAAGTGGATTGACCGATCGGGAGTCATCAAGCCGATTTTGGCGGGGGCGCTTCTGATGACGGCTGGCGCTGTACTCTTAACGGTCTTTTTTATCAGCGTTCCTGTCATCGGGAAAGGCTTGATCCTGTCGCTGCTCGGCATCGGTTACGGACTTGGAAACGTGGCGCTTCAGGCGGCGATGCTGAAAACGAGCCCTTCAGACATGGTGGGAACGACCTCGGGCCTGTTCCAAACGTGCCGTTACCTCGGCTCGATTTTATCCTCCGTGATTCTGGGCCTTCTGTTCGGTAAAGAGATAACAGCGGCTCATTTTGATATCATGGGAATGATCCTTATTGCTGTAGGCGCATTGAGTCTATTCATGGCTTTGAGATTCGACACCTTAATGAAAACAAGATCATGAGAAAAGAGACAGATATGCGAGTCTGTCTCTTTTTCTTGTTTAGGATGCTCAAAAATGAATAAAAGGATTGTGTATCATAGCCAATGTATTTGTCTGATTTTTCAGTTATATTACGTAACATATGATGTTAGAAAATAATACATATAACGGAAGATAGACAATGCTGAAAGGGGAGCCGGCTATGGAGCTAAAAGAGAGTCAGCAGCAATCAAACAGGCTGAGCAATGAGGATCTGCTGCCTTTAGGGCAGGAAAAACGCACTTGGAAAGCAATGAACTTTGCCTCGATTTGGATGGGGTGCATACATAATATACCAACCTACGCGACAGTGGGCGGATTAATTGCGATCGGGCTTTCACCGTGGCAGGTGATGGCGATCATTATTACGGCCTCGCTTATTTTGTTTGGCGCACTCGCCTTAAACGGGCATGCAGGGACAAAATACGGGCTGCCGTTTCCTGTGATTATCCGGGCTTCATATGGAATTTACGGCGCAAACATTCCGGCGCTTCTGAGGGCTTTTACAGCCATTATGTGGCTTGGCATTCAAACCTTTGCCGGAAGCACGGCGCTGAACATTTTGCTGTTAAATATGTGGCCCGGCTGGGGAGAGATTGGCGGGGAGTGGAATCTTCTGGGCATTCACTTGTCTGGTTTCCTCTCTTTCGTATTCTTTTGGGCTGTGCATTTACTCGTATTGCATCACGGCATGGAATCGATTAAGCGTTTCGAGGTATGGGCAGGTCCTTTAGTATATGTGGTGTTTGGCGGCATGGTATGGTGGGCGGTCGATATAGCCGGAGGACTCGGGCCCATCTATTCGCAGCCTGGAAAATTTCATACGTTTTCAGAAACATTTTGGCCGTTTGCTGCCGGAGTCACCGGCATTATCGGCATTTGGGCGACGTTAATTTTAAACATACCTGACTTTACACGGTTTGCTGAAACGCAAAAAGAGCAGATTAAAGGCCAGTTTTACGGCTTGCCGGGAACCTTCGCATTATTTGCGTTTGCCAGTATTACGGTGACCTCCGGTTCGCAGGTTGCTTTCGGCGAGCCGATTTGGGACGTGGTTGATATTTTGGCGAGGTTTGATAATCCTTATGTCATCGTATTATCTGTGATTACGCTCTGTATTGCCACCATATCAGTTAATGTCGCAGCAAACATTGTGTCTCCGGCCTATGATATTGCGAATGCGTTGCCGAAATATATTAATTTTAAACGAGGCAGCTTTATTACAGCCCTGCTCGCTTTATTTACGGTTCCGTGGAAGCTCATGGAGAGCGCAACCAGTGTTTATGCGTTTCTCGGTTTAATCGGCGGCATGCTCGGTCCGGTGGCGGGCGTCATGATGGCTGATTACTTTATTATTCGCAAGCGGGAGCTTTCGGTTGATGACCTTTATTCCGAAACCGGACGGTATGTGTATTTTAAAGGGTATAACTACCGGGCATTCGCAGCTACGCTTTTAGGCGCACTGATCTCATTAATCGGAATGTATGTCCCCGCATTAAAAGGCTTATATGACATCTCATGGTTTGTAGGTGTGCTGACATCATTTCTTGTCTATATTGCTCTGATGCGGATTCACCCGCCGGTATCATCGGTTATTGGAAAGTATGATTCTGGGCAGGTGCGTCGAGCTGAATAAGAGCTTTATGCAGATGAAAAGAATTTGAGATGGTTTTCCATAAATGGATAACTTATAATGATATAAGAAAGTCCATTCTAAATAGAAATGAGAATCCAATATGAAAATATCATTTTTTATTTCTGCGGCAGCCGTTTTAACTGCTGTTATTATCGCTTTAACCTATGATAAGACGGCAGCAAATGAACAAGACTCAGTGAACTGCTTATATGTTTCTCCTGACGGCAATGATCAAAATGAAGGGACGAAAACAAAGCCATTTCGTACACTGGCGCATGCCGCTAAGGAAGCTGTTGCCGGAACAACTGTAATCATCCGGGAAGGCACGTATGATGAACCGCTTGATGTGAAGCATAGCGGCGCGGACGGGAAGCCTATCACGTTTCGAAACTATCAGGACGAGAAAGCAGTCATTACCGGGAAATCGATGACGAGCGCAGAATATGAAACGCCGTTAATCCGCATAGACAATAAACATTACATCACAATCAGCGGTTTAACGATTGAGAATCTCTCTGTTTCATCTGAAGAAGCAACCGCCATGGGAATTTATGTGACTGGGTCCAGCAGCCATATCACGATTAAGGATAATCATGTTCGGAATATAAAAACAACGGCGGATGAGGGCAATGCCCACGGAATTGCGGTTTATGGGACGGGAAGCATGAAAGATATTAAGATTACGGATAATACCGTTGAAAAGCTGACACTCGGAGCGAGTGAAGCGGTTGTGCTGAACGGAAACATTGACGGCTTTACGGTTGCAGGCAATCTGGTCCGTGATAATAATAATATTGGCATCGATCTTATCGGATATGAAGGAACGGCAGATCAAAACGATTATGTTCGAAATGGCGTCGTAGAAAACAATACTGTCTATCATCATTCAACTTTCGGAAATCCCGCTTATGGAGATGAGTACTCAGCAGGCGGAATATATGTCGACGGAGGACGCAATATTGACATAAGGAAAAACACGGTTTACAGAAACGATATCGGTATTGAAGCAACCTCTGAGCACAAAGGAAAATATGCTGAGGATATAAAGATTACCGATAACAAAGTGTACCAGAATGCGTACACGGGTATTTCAATCGGCGGATATGACAAAGAGCGTGGCGGCACCATCGGTTCTGTGATTGCTCACAACATTATTTTCCGCAACGATACAAAAGAGCTGTATGGCGGACAGCTATTGCTGCAGCACGATACAAAAAACAACGTAATAGAAAAGAACATCATGACGGCAAGTGATTCAAGGCTGTTTATTGCCAACGATTTTAAAACCAATGAAGGAAATACAGTCAATCATAACGTTTACCATAAGGAAGCAGGTCAGGACGGCTTATGGATGTGGAAAAAGACTGAATACGACTCGTTTTCATCTTATCAAAAAGCAACGAAAAATGATGTCGGTTCTATTTATGCAGATCCGATGTATCGTGACGAAGAGTCTTTTGATTTTACATTAGACCCGGATTCACCTGCGCGTCCGATTATTAAATGAATCATGAAAGAAGCGGCATTCTATTCCGTTCAACGGAGCAGAATGCCGTTTTTTTTATGCTAAAAAAGACTGCCGGCAAACTCCGGCAGTCTGACAAGCTATTCTGCAATCGACACTTTTCCTTCAGGTTCGGCGACAGCCGTTTTTTTCTGGCTCCATGCATAGAGGAGAAGGGAAATCAGAACAAATAGACCCGCTGTTAAGTAAATAGATGAGAAGCCTGCGGAAGCAACGAATAATCCGAACACATACGATCCAGCGGCAATTCCGCTGTCAAAGAACGTAAAGAACGTCGCTGTCGCAAATCCTGAACGGTGTGCCGGTGAATTTTGTATCGCCAGCGTTTGCATGCACGGCACGATTGAGCCGTATCCGAGTCCGATCACCGCTCCGGATAATAGCAGCATCCAGCTGCTGTGCGTAAAGGCAAGCATGCAAAGTCCGACAGAGAAAATCAGGATTGAAGGGTAAATCACAATCCCCGGTCCGACTTTGTCGAACAGTTTGCCTGTAAACGGACGTGCGACCATCATCGTAACGGCAAAGCATACAAAGAAGTAGCCGCTGACATTTAATAGATCAATAGACTTAGCAAAAACGGACAAAAATGCCGTAACTGTTGAATAACAGAATGATATAAACAACCCTACAATCGCAATCTTAAGCGCGCCTTTTTCAAACATATCCGACAGAGAGAAGCGGAATACAGTCGTTCCGCTGCTGATGCTGTTTGGCACTTTAATGAGTAATGTAACAAACAGCCCGACAATCATAAACACCGCAAAAATTGTAAAGAAGACAGAGAAAGGCACAATTTTCACCAGGCTCAATCCGAGAAACGGACCGATAGCCATTGCGAGGTTCATAGACATGGCGAAGTATCCAAGCCCTTCGCCGCGGCGTTTAACCGGAATGATATCAGCTGCGATCGCACCGGTTACAGTGGTTAAAATACTGAACCAGATCCCTTGGAAGAACCGCAATCCAAGCAGCAGATAGAAGTTATGGATTGGCAGGTAAAGAAAAGACGAAAGGGCAAAAATCGCCATCGATACAATCGCCATTCTCTTTTTCCCAAACCGTTCTATAATAGCTCCTGAAAAAGGACGTGTGAAAATGGCGGATAACAGGAACAGACTGATCAACAGCCCTCCCTGAGATTCAGTACCTCCCAGCTCCTGCATCATATAGATAGGCAGAACAGTTAAAAATGTATAAAAGAACACAAAAACAAACAAGTTCACGAGAACGACCATAATAAAATCTTTGGTCCAAATCGGTTCAGACTTTTTCAAATGTATGTCACTTCCTTATTTTCATTGTTGTAAAAACAAACGAAATAAATGAGAAAACGCTTCTTTATCTTCATCACGGAAATCTGCAAGCAGTTCTTTCTCAAATTTAAGCATTTTCACATTGATTTCTTCGTATTTTTTCTCTGCTTCTTTTGTGAGGACAACGAGTTTTTCCCGTTTGTCTTCACCTTGCCGTCTCTGTACCCAGCCGTTTTCTTCAAGGCGTTTGATCGTCCGGGTCACCGTTGGCGCTTCCACATTTAAATAGGACCAAATCTCCTTTTGAGTCATTGGTCCGATCGTACGCAAACAATATAAAATTGACCATTGAGATGAGTAAAGGCCGAATGGCTCCAGCTGTTCATTGGCTTTTTTGGCAATCAGGCGGGCGCTTTGGTTGATTTGATGAATGAGGTGTCTGTTGACGTAGGTCATTTCGGTCTCCTTCTAAAAAAACTTACCTAAGTAACTAATTGCTTTTTTCATTTTACAGGAGCGATGAAAGGATGTAAAGATATAAATTTAGTGACGCGAAATAATTAGCCGAAGTCGAAAAGTTCGTTTCACCCCTTGTCCTTATTGAGTTTTTAGCATATTCCCGCAAGAATGCTAATACACTGTTACAAACCTAACAAAGAGAGTGTTTGAGGTGAGGGATCGTGGGCATATTTCACAAACTTACTTTTAAAACCATACAACAAAGAAGCTGCATAATGAATGACTCTTTACAGAATACGGATCTCATTTCACACTTCTCACATCCATTTTAGGGAGGTCGAGTGGTGTGCACGATTACATCAAAGAGCGAACAATCAAGATAGGAAAGTACATCGTGGAGACAAAGAAAACCGTTCGTGTCATTGCGAAGGAATTTGGTGTTTCCAAAAGTACAGTACACAAGGATTTAACAGAGCGTCTGCCTGAAATCAATCCTGACTTGGCAAACGAAGTGAAAGAAATACTCGATTATCATAAATCCATCAGGCATTTAAGAGGAGGAGAAGCAACAAAACTCAAGTATAAAAAGGATGAAATTCTTGAAGGAGAGCCCGTTCGCCAGCCATAATCACTTAGGACAAATCAACTGCATTGTCTTCCGGAAATCGTTTGTAGATCATCCGCAAAAATTTGTAAAGAACTTAATGTGCTTCCAACTTTTTTTCTATATTTTATGATAATATATATAATTAGGGCACAATGTGGATATTTACTGTGAAACAGATTTTCAAGGAGGATATAAATAGATGTTTGCAAGGGATATTGGTATTGACCTCGGTACTGCAAATGTACTGATCCATGTTAAAGGTAAAGGAATTGTTCTGAATGAACCTTCCGTAGTTGCACTTGATAAAAACAGCGGCAAAGTGCTGGCGGTTGGCGAAGAGGCAAGACGAATGGTTGGACGTACACCTGGGAATATTGTTGCGATTCGCCCGCTGAAAGACGGAGTTATTGCTGACTTTGAAGTAACAGAAGCAATGCTGAAACATTTTATTAACAAGCTGAACGTAAAAGGCCTGTTCTCAAAACCGCGCATGCTTATTTGCTGCCCGACGAATATTACATCAGTTGAGCAAAAAGCAATCAAAGAAGCTGCTGAAAAAAGCGGCGGTAAACATGTGTACCTTGAAGAAGAACCGAAAGTTGCCGCTATTGGCGCGGGTATGGAAATATTCCAGCCGAGCGGTAACATGGTTGTAGACATCGGAGGCGGGACGACGGATATCGCAGTTATCTCAATGGGCGATATTGTCACCTCCTCTTCTATTAAAATGGCTGGGGACAAGTTTGACATGGAAATCTTAAATTACATCAAACGCGAGTACAAGCTGCTGATCGGCGAACGTACTGCGGAAGATATTAAGATTAAAGTCGCAACAGTTTTCCCAGACGCACGTCACGAAGAAATTTCCATTCGCGGACGGGACATGGTTTCCGGTCTTCCAAGAACAATTACAGTAAACAGCAAAGAAGTAGAAGAAGCCCTTCGTGAATCTGTAGCTGTTATTGTGCAGGCAGCGAAACAAGTGCTTGAAAGAACACCGCCTGAACTGTCCGCTGATATCATTGACCGCGGCGTTATCATTACCGGCGGAGGCGCGCTCTTAAACGGCCTCGACCAGCTGCTCGCTGAAGAGCTGAAGGTTCCGGTGCTTGTCGCTGAAAATCCAATGGATTGTGTGGCGGTCGGCACAGGTGTTATGCTTGATAATATGGACAAGCTTCCTAAACGCAAACTAAGCTGATCACTCAAACCTCATTCTGAAAAAGAATGGGGTTTTTTTATGAAAACTCTTCACGAATTGATGGGAAATGCCGATAATAGGATAAAATACTTATTTGTATTATAGAACGAATGTTCCTACATGACAACTGGAAAAAATGCCATTTTAGAGGTGGAAAACTTGTTAAAAGGATTATATACCGCAACTTCCGCAATGATTGCCCAGCAGCGCAGAACGGAAATGCTTTCAAATAATATCGCAAACGCAAATACATCCGGATATAAAGCAGAACAAGGCTCGATGCGCGCGTTCCCTGAGATGCTTCTCAGCAGAATTGAAGCAAAATCTCCGGCCGGCACATCGAAAACAGAAATCGGTTCCGTTAATACCGGTGTATATATGCAGGAGCTTAAGCCTCTTTTCACACAGGGAAGCCTTAAGTCGACGGATCAGCCTACAGACATCACATTGATTGAAAATCAAGTTCCGGTAAATGCAGAAACAAATGAAAATGCGGCCCTTTTTTATCCGGTTCAAACGGCGAATGGGGTCCGTTATTCCAAAAGCAGCACGTTTTCTTTAAATGAGAACAATCAGCTGACAATCAACGGAAATACCATTTTATCAACGACAGGACAGCCGATTACGGTTGATAATGAAAATTTCACTGTGTCTGAAAACGGTACTGTTACTGCGAACGGACGGACAGCCGGACAGATTGATGTCAGAATGGCAGAGGACGTCAGAAATCTAAAAAAAGATGGCAATGATTTGTACAGCACGGCTGACGGAAATGACCTGCCGAGTGCGGCTGGCAATAACCAAGTATCCTATTCATTAAAACAAGGCGTTTCTGAGCTTTCGAATGTTGATGTAACGAGCGCCTATACAGAAATGACTGAAGCGTACAGATCGTTTGAAGCAAACCAGAAGGTCATTCAAGCGTATGACAAAAGTATGGACAAAGCAGCCAATGAAATCGGAAAAATATAAGATAACGGAAGAAAAAACGGGGGACATCAACTATGCTCAGGTCAATGCTAACGGCATCAACAACCTTAAACCAGCTGCAGCAGCAGATTGACACAATCAGCAGCAACCTTTCCAACAGCAACACAACCGGCTATAAGGCTAAGGATACGAATTTCTCTGAGCTCGTCAGACAGCAATTCGATCAGGTTGATGAAAAAAATGAAGAAGTGGCACAATCCCGAAAAACGCCGCCCGGCTTGCGCCTTGGCGTCGGAGCGATGATGAATTCACGGCTCGTATCCGATCAAGGAAGCATTAAGAAGACGGAGCGCGATCTGGATATCGCTTTTACGTCTCCTTACCAATACCTCCAGGTGAACGTGAATGGCAATCGCCAGTATACGAGGGACGGAGCGCTTTATTTATCGCCTTCCGCTGATAATGCCAACCAGCTTCAGCTCGTGACAGGCAACGGTCATCCCGTGCTTGATGAAAACGGCAATGCAGTAAACATAGACAGCTCAATGAAAAAAATCACGATCAATGAAAACGGGACCTTAACCGCATCTAACGGGAATACGGTGCAGCGGTTTAATCTCGGGGTTGTCCAAGTGAACAATCCTCAAGAGCTGAAATCCGAAGGAAATAATCTTTTCTCCATTGATAATGCAGCAGCCTTTGAAGAGCTGAATGGCGCAAACAGACAAAACATCGGCATGCAGCAGGGTGCGCTTGAGATGTCTAATGTGGATATTTCTAAGCAAATGACAGATTTGATTGCGTCTCAGCGTTCTTATCAGCTGAACAGCAGAACGATCACAATGGGTGATCAGATGCTCGGTTTGATTAATTCCGTCAGATAATAGAGAGATAGGCGTTTTCAATCAGCCGCGCATAATAAAAAAGGCGGCTTTTTCGAAATCGTCCTTTTTTTTGTAGTATTCCGTGATGTCCTCCAAAAGCACCTCTAAATCCACCCAAGCTTCGATTTTTTCTAGTTCAAGCACATATTCAAGCAAGGTATCATAAGGATCTTCAGCAGACGTATAGAGCGCTTCAAGTGTTTTTAGTTTCAATTGAATTGTTTGAATGTTTACCTTTTCAGATAATTCTTTCCCTTTTTGCAAAACCGCTTTTCCTTCTGAGATCTTTTCTGTTTTAAAAAGAGCCCTGACGGATTCATACACGCAGTGCAGATAGGATACTGGAGAATTGGTTTCAAATTCATGATTCTTCAATACCTTTTTAAAGTAGAGAAGCGCTTCATGGTCTTTCTTTTCGGTTGCTTTTAAAAAGCCCAAATTATAATAAGCGTGGCACAGCAGATTATCGTCATTTACTTGTTGGGTTTTCCTGATGATTTCTTTGAAAAGCTGTTCAGCCTCATCATAGCGCTCTTGATCAATATAGTTTACAGCGAGGAGCAGTTTGCAGCTGATCACCTTTTTGACATAGCCGAATTGATGCAAGTAGATATTTAATGCTTTTTCAACATATTGGATGGAAAGCGGCGGTGACTTCATCAAGTAATAGGCGCCGGCGGTTTGATAATAAAAGTCAGCGGCTTCAAATGCGTTTTGAATCGCGTGCAGGTGCTGCTCAGCTTTTTTAAAACCATTCACCGCATGCTTCGGAGCGGTTTTGACCATTTCATATAATCCTGAGAAAAAATGCAGATAATATTTCAATTCATCATCCATTTTGTCTTCCTGTTCATATAATTCATGGAATAATGGATCCAGCCCGTCCTGGTTTTCAAAAAGGAGCTGGTGGCGTGCGAGGAACAATTGATAACGCATCCAAAGTTTTGTGTTCTTTTTAAGTTTCGGAAGGTGCTGGTCGATTTTCTCTTTAAGCGCTGCTGCGTCATCCATTTTACGTTTGCCAATAGCGGTATACCACTCGTTTAACATTTTTTGAATTCTTTTTTCAATAAACTTCGAAATCATTTTCCTACCTCTTTGCTAATGGTAAAATCTATAATTATCATATCACAACTTTTGACGGTCCTCATTGACAGTTGGTTACACTTTGGGCGCCGGTTGAAAAAGAGGTTCATTCATAATATACTTTTCAAATGTACAGATTAGATCATACATGATTGCTATACATACTAACGCAGATGAAGGAGATGTCAAGAGAATGCTTGATACTCAGCAAATTAAAGAAATTATTCCTCACCGCTATCCGTTTTTGCTCGTAGACCGGATTACGGAAGTTGAAGAGGGCAAACGGGCAAAAGGCTATAAAAATGTAACTGCTAACGAAGAGTTCTTTAACGGACATTTTCCACAGTATCCGGTGATGCCAGGTGTATTAATTGTAGAAGCGCTTGCTCAAGTCGGGGCTGTTGCAATGCTGATTAAAGAAGAAAACCGCGGCAGATTGGCGTTTTTTGCAGGCATTGACAATTGCCGGTTTAAAAAACAAGTGAAACCTGGTGACCAGCTTCACCTTGAGGTGGAAATCACTCGTGCGAGAGGCACAATCGGGCGCGGAAAAGGCGTTGCCAAAGTTGACGGCGAAGTGGTTTGCGAAGTTGAACTGACTTTTGCCCTCGGCGAGTAAGTGAAAAGAGACAGATGGGCAGCGGCACATTTGTCTTTTTTTCTTTTAAAACAAAAAAAGCAGGTGATTTGTATGTGGAAAGAGTTTAAGACCTTTGCCATGCGCGGGAACATTGTTGACCTTGCGATTGGTGTTGTAATAGGGGGCGCGTTCGGTAAGATCGTCACATCGCTCGTTAATGATATCATTATGCCTTTAGTTGGCTTGCTTCTGGGCGGGCTTGATTTTTCGGGGCTGTCCTTTACATTCGGTGATGCGGTCGTCAAATACGGCAGCTTCATTCAAACCATTGTGAATTTCTTAATCATATCGTTCTCTATTTTTATTGTGATTCGGACTTTGAATCAATTGAAGCGCAAGAAAGAAGCGGAAGAAGAGACTGAGGCGGAAGCGGCGGATGCGCAAGAGGAGCTGCTGAAAGAAATCAGAGATCTGCTGAAGCAGCAAACAAGGTCACCGGAATAAAAAAAGACTGCCGTCTGAGACGGCGGTCTTTTTTATGGCAGAACATATTCCTTCAAAATGTCCATTGTCATGCTTTTCGCGTCTGTGCCGGTGCCGTCAATGTTCGTCACGAAACTGTACACTCCGTTTTCGGTTTTGACAAAGCCTGCATACCAGCCGATGCCTGAGCCTGAACCGGTTTTTCCATAAAGCGTATAATGATCCTCATCTTCCTGAATCATCATCCGCTTCACTGTCTTCATTACGCTTTTATCAAATGGCAGTTTTTCTTTGTATAAGGCTTCCATAAAGTCCGTTTGTTCCAGAGGAGAAATCTTAAGCGTGCTGCTCAGCCAAAATTGGTCAATACCGCCGCTGATATCTTGATTGCCGTACGCTATTTTATCAATCCATTCCTTCATTCGCTCTTCTCCGATGTCTCGGGCCATCGCTTGATAGTACCAAACAACGGAGTATCTCATGGCAGATCCTAGCGTGTGATCCTGATTCCATACGTCGAGCTCACGTTTTACACCGTCCCAGTATTTGATGTCATATTCATCTTTAACGGCGCCTGTTTGTAATCCAATCAGCGCGTTTGGGACTTTAAAAGTCGATTGCGGCGCAAATCTTTGTGTCGCGCGTTGATCGCCGTAGACGAATGTTTTTTCGTTTTTCAGATCACGTAAGATAAAAGTTCCGTCGTGATCAGTGAAAAATTCATCGACATTCATCTTCTTTAGATTGGGACGCTTCTCGGCAGCAACAGCTTCTCTAGGTGTTTGCAAACTTGATGTCAAAAGGACAGCTGCGCCGATAAGTGATAAAACAACCGCTTGAATTTTTCGCTTATTCATACGTGTCACCTCAGCAAATGTAAAATAAGAGAGGGGATGATTTCCACTCTCTTTTATATCTTCTGCTTAAACGCTTCAATCAGCCTCGCTCCTGTATAGCCCTCTTTTACAAGAGATTCCAGAATGGTTTCAGTGCCTTGCTGTTTTCTTGTCACCATTTGTCCGTAAATTAAAACCGAGATGCTTTCTTCCAGTTCAGCAATATTCTTCACAGCTGCAGTCAGCTGGGCGGGGCGGTTGCTTTTTTTCGTAATCGTCACAAACACTTTGACTTCAGCTTGTTTTTTTTGAAGCTGGTCAAAAAAAGACAAGTGCTCCTTCGGAACAAGCGCTTCAATCAGCCAGTGATTTTCGCCGTCTTCTTTATTGATAATCAGTCCGTCAATAAGGGGAAACTGTTCAATTGACTTTTCTTCCTTGTCCACCCGTTCCACGTTCAGGTCAACCAGTTTAAAGGTTTTCATTTTTATCTCACCCCATTTACTTACAAAGAATTCTTAAAATGAATTATAACATATATTCATTTTTCCGTGAAAACGCTGTAATGCTGAGGATAATTTATTTTGTACTGGTACAACATTTAATAATTTCTATTTTTTCATTATACTGTAACTGACTATGGATTACGGAGAGGTGTGTATGAATCGATTTCATTTAAAGGAAATTTATATTGACGGCACTTCGGCGGATCAGCGTTTGATTCAAACGAACGAAGCTTATATGTTAAGCCGTAAAGATATTTTTGAGGTTCATCTATATAGGAAAGAGAGGATGATTTTTTTATACGAAACTTATGATGGGATGGAACAGTACAAAATCCAGCTGTCGCTCCCGGAAAGGAAGCTCAGCTTTCAGTGGTTTGCATGGGACGGCTCTTCTTATGTCTGTATGAATACGCAGCATTGGCTGACATCTAAATTGTTTTTCCGGTTTTTAAAAAATACATATTTCTTTAGAGGGAAAAAACAAAAGCTGTTTTTAGCTGAGGGAAAAATGAAAACGAAAGATAAAAACAGAGGCTGAAATGAGATTTTGAGCGTTTTTCTTTTCTCGTTGCATCGTCTACAATACGTGTAACCGCAAGGAGAGGAGGAATCGCAATGTTCAATCAGGTCATGCTTGTCGGACGTTTAACAAAAGACCCTGAGCTTCGGTACACTTCCGCGGGCGCGGCAGTTACACACATTACGATTGCAGTTAACCGCAGCTTCAAAAATGCTTCAGGAGAAGTTGAAGCGGATTACGTCAATTGCACGCTTTGGAGAAAAACGGCCGAAAACACGGCGTTATATTGCCAAAAAGGCTCTCTCGTCGGCCTAAGCGGACGTATTCAGACAAGGAGCTATGAAAATGCGGAAGGTGTCAAAGTGTACGTAACTGAAGTGATGGCTGATACTGTTCGTTTTATGGACCCTAAACCTCGGGAAAAAGCTGCCGATTGACATCTCCCTGTTCCTCCCGCTTTAAATCCCATTCACGATTACTTTTCTTCGCATCATCCCCTCAGAATTGACCAGTCGACCAGACTGGTTTTTTCTTTCTGTTTGAGATAAGGAAAATTGGTTCTTATGATGCATTTTTACTTAATTTCACTTAATAATATTGATTGTTAATATACAAAAACTTATAATTACTTAAAGATAACGTCATATGAAAAGGAATGAGGGCGTGTACCAAGAAGAAAGATTAGTAGCGATTGTGGATTATCTAAAGGAGCATAACCGCATTACAACCGAGCAGATCTGTACGCTCCTTCAGGTGTCCAGAGATACAGCACGGCGGGATCTTGTGAAGCTGGAGGAACAGAATGCCATTATTCGCACAAGAGGCGGCGCCATTCTGCCGTCTGTGCACCAGAAAATTCAGGGGTATTCCGGCCGGCTGAAAACAGTGTCCGAGGAAAAAAACAAGATTGGCAAACTCGCCGCATCACTGATCCAAAATGGCGACCGGGTTATTTTAGATGCGTCTACAACTGTTCAGGCGTGCGCCAAGCACTTGAATGCAGACGACTGTACGGTTATCACTAACTCCATCAATCTCGCGGAAGTGCTCTCAGACAAAGAGGGTATTGAGATCTATCTTCTCGGAGGCAAGCTTGAAAAGGAGCACCGTTTCTTGTACGGCGCCTCTGTGATTGAAAAGCTTTCAAGCTATCACGTCGATAAAGCGCTGATCGGTGTTGTCGGCATTTCGGAACACGGCATTACGATCGCGCATGAAGAAGATGGGCTGGTGAAGCGAAAAATGATTCAGCAGGCCAAGCAGGTGATCGCCCTTGCGGATTATTCGAAGCTGGGAAGCACCAGTTTTTATCAGTACGCTGAGCTAAGTGAAATTGATCTCTTGATCACAGACCGGCTGCCCGATCAGGCGTTTTGCGACTTGCTTGATCTTAATGGGGTCGAACTTCTCGTGACAGAGCAGGATGAAAGAAAGGGCTGATAAACGTGAAATTGATTGCGATCGACTTAGACGGAACCTTGCTGAACAGCAAGCATCAAGTAAGCTCAGAAAATGAAAATGCTCTGCGGCAGGCGCAGCGGGACGGGATTGAGGTTGTTGTATCAACGGGACGCGCTTATTTTGATGTCGTGTCAATTTTTGAACCGCTCGGGATCAAAACGTGGGTCATCAGTGCGAACGGCGCTGTCATTCACGACCCTGACGGCAGGCTTTATCATTCGGAAACAATCGGTAAAAAACGGGCGTATGACATCCTCTCGTGGCTTGAGTCAGAAAACTATTATTATGAGGTTTTTACAGACTCAGCTATTTATACACCGCAAAACGGCAGGCAGCTCCTTGATGTTGAGCTTGACCGGGTCAAAAGTGCGAATCCAGAGGCTGACCTTTCTGTTCTGATGCAGGCAGCCGAGGTGCAATACAGTCAATCGGGCTTCGCTTATATCGACACGTTTCTAGAGCTTTTTGAGGAGGATAAGCAGATTGATTTTTACAACATTCTTGGCTTTTCTTTCTTCAAAGAAAAGCTGGAGGCCGGCTGGCAGAGATACCAGGGTGATAAAGGTCTGACACTTGTCAGCTCTGCTGATCATAACTTTGAGCTTTCCTCCAAAAAGGCATCCAAGGGGCAGGCGCTGGAAAGGCTGGCAAAGCGGCTTAACATCCCAATGAAGGAAACAGCAGCCGTGGGCGACAGCTTAAATGACAGATCCATGCTGGAGGCTGCCGGAAAAGGCGTAGCGATGGGCAATGCGCGGGAGGACATCAAAGCGATAGCCGACGCTGTAACCCTGACCAATGATGAACATGGCGTTGCCCATATGATTCGGCACTTGCTGTAAGGTTTATCTTTTGAAAAAAAGTGCATCCTGAACATAACCGGCGTAACGGATTCTGTGAAATTCGGCGTGACGGCGATGAACGGAAAAAAGCTGGCTCTTTTAAGGAGCCAGCTTTTTTGTGGTTATTGTGCCTGCGCTGAGGCGCTTAATGTAAATAATTCTTCAAGCTCATCTGTGGACAGCTCGGTAATCCAGTTTTCACTTTGGATAATTTGGTCGTTCAGCGTTTGCTTCGTTTCAAGCATCATATCAATTTTTTCTTCAATTGTTCCCGTTGTAATCATTTTATGGACGTGGACAAACCGCTCCTGCCCGATGCGGTATGCCCGGTCAGTGGCTTGGTTTTCAACAGCAGGATTCCACCATCTGTCATAATGAATGACGTGATTGGCGGCTGTCAGATTCAGACCGGTGCCGCCCGCTTTCAGCGAAAGAATCAGTGTCGGGTATTCTTTCTTCTGAAATTTCTCAACGAGTGCATCGCGGTCTTGCTTAGAAAGACTCCCGTTCAAAAACTGCACAGGTTCGCCGAAGGTTTTTTCAAGCAATCGCTTCATCATGTTCCCCATTTGAATATATTGCGTGAAAATGAGACAGCTTTCGTTTTGGGCGCGGATCGCTGTCATCAGCTCAAGCAATTTTTCAAGCTTGACCGAACGTCCGGCCAGCAGCTCGGTTTGATCTTCCTTCAAATAAAGCGCGGGATGATCGCATATTTGTTTAAGCCGTCCGAGCATGCTGAGGATCAGTGCTTTTCGCTGCATGCCTGTCAGTGATGTCATATGTTCAAAAGTGTCTTTCACCAGCTGCTCATAGAGAGACGCCTGTTCGGCTGACAGCGGAATAAATTCTTTTTGCTCCAGCTTGTCGGGAAGGTTTAATGCGACGTCCTCATCCCGTTTTGTCCGCCGCAGCAAAAACGGCCGGATTAATTGCTGAAGCTGTCCGATTCTTTTTTCGTCCCGGTCCTTTTCGATCGGCAATACATAGCGTTTATGGAAACCGGTCAGACTGCCAAGGTAGCCTTTATTCATGAAGTCGAAAATCGACCATAGCTCAGTCAAGCGGTTTTCCATCGGAGTTCCGCTCAGCGCGATATGGTGAATGCCCTTCAGCTTTCTGATTGCGCGTGATTGCTTCGTGTGCGCGTTTTTAATATTTTGTGCTTCGTCAAGACAAATTGTGTTCCATGTCACCGAAGAAAGCTCTTCAGAATCGGCATGCGACAGCCCGTAGGAGGTTAAGACAACATCCGCGTTATCATAATAGCCGGAGAAGTCTTCTCCCTTCGGACGGCGCGGGCCGTAATGGAGAGCGACCGACAGATTGGGCGCGAAGGTTTGAAGCTCCCGCTGCCAGTTGCCAAGTACGGATGTCGGCGCGATGATCAGATTCGGCGTGTTTTGCCGTCCGCTTTCCTTCACATGAAGAAAATATGCGATCATCTGAATGGTTTTCCCAAGCCCCATATCATCGGCCAGACAGGCGCCAAAACCGCTTTGCCGCAGAAACAGCAGCCAGTTCATGCCGTATTTCTGATACGGGCGGAGCGTGCCTTGAAAGGAGGGGCTGACCTCATGCTCCGGCAGATTTTCCGCTGTTGTCAGCTTTCGAATCAGTGATCTGAGCTGTTTTGACAGGTCGAATTGAATACCGGCAAAAGCGGATGTATCCATGATGTCCGAGTCCTCAAGCCCGCCTTCCTGCTGATCCATCAGCTCTCGTGCCAGAATATCAGACATATGGAGCCCTTCTGATTCCGCTTTCTCCATCAGCCGTTTCATCTGTTTGATAAACTGCGGATCTATTTTCACCCATTGCCCGCGAATATTAACGAGGCGCCTGTTGCTCGCGACAAGCTCGTTAAATTCATCCTCTGTCAGCTCAATGCCGTTTGTCGCAAACCGCCAGTTAAAATCAAGCAGCGCATTCATGCCGACAAATGACTCGCCGCGCGGGGCGGAAGATACTTTTGCTTTAAGCATCATACTGCTGTCTCTGACAATCTGCCACCAGGATGGCAGGAGGATTTCAACACCCATATCGACAAGCGTCTCACTTGCCTCTGACAGGAAAATCCAGGCTTCTTCCTCTGAAATCAACGTGGTGCCGGAATCAAATGACAGCCACGGAACCGTTCGATGAAAGCGGTCCTGCTCGCGTGCGATTTTATCGCTGTAGGCCTGCCACGATTTTTTGAGGCTCTTCAGCCCGTCAAAAAATACAACCGCGCCGCTCTTTTTATCGCGTAAAAACATTTCGATTTTCCAGTCATCACCGTCAAAGTCTGGTTCATTCAAGCGGAGGCCGACCGTAAACGGGGTTTGATCGTCAACCCAGCCGATGCCTTCGAGAAAATCCTCTTCATCCAGAAAATGTCCGCGAAATGTTGTGACCGCAGGTGATTTTTCTTTGATATTTTCCCATTTTTCACGCAGTTCGTCGTCATATTGAATATAATCCTGCACCGCGGCTGAAAACCATTCCGCAGTAAAGCCATCCAGCATGCCGTCCCGATCCTTCCAGCGGAAAACACCGTTTGTCCATGCTTCGTAGTCAGGCAGGAAATCGCCGTCCGCGATAAATTCGTAAATGGTGGACGCTGCCTCAATCAGCGGTTCCGTTTCTTCTGTGAGCTGCACGGAGCTGAATGAGTTGAACGAGTTTTTGCCGAGAAGCTCTACAGTCATCCATGGAGAAAGCAAAACCGCGGTTGTCCCGATGAAGCTGACATCCTCAAGGAAGGTTCCGTAAAATGAGGATTCGTGCCATTGAAACAAATGCTTTTTCATGTGGCTGTAGGGAAGGGGCTGCTCATTCTCATCAAAGGCTGAGAGCGTGAATGACCCGTCTTCCATTTGTTCGACGTGAATAAGTATTTCTTTAAGACTCGCCATCAATCAACTTTCCTTTCTGCAGTTCTTCTTGAAGGGCGCGCAGGCGCTTGTAATGTGAACTCAGCTGCTGAATATAGCGTTCCCATACCTTCAGTTTTTTCGCTTTTTTGTAGAGCGTCCGCAGTTTTTTCAAATACCGGGCCGCTTCCTTGTAAGAGCTGCGGTTTTTCTGGTCGATAAAAAAGGCCACTTCTCTGTGGTAAGCGGGTATAAGGGCCTCGGGATCGCTCGCCGCGATTTCTTTGAGCATCGTTTTATCTATTTCATAAATTGAAAAGCCAACAAGGCTGTGGATTTCGATCCACTCGGCGTAACGCTTTTTCTCATACAAATGATGGCTGTATTCTGTGAAAGTATATGGCAGACAGCCTGCCGCATAGCGTTCAAACAGCGCCTGGTCATTGGTTTGCTTCACATACGCGTTCAGCAGAAGAAACAGCTCGCCAATTACGTCGCGAATTTCTTTAAACGGCTTATCCAGCTTCGTATAACCAATCGCAATCGATTCAATCCGGAGGTACCATGCTTTGAGCCGTTTCCAATCCTTTTTCGCGGTGATTTCACTCAGCCATTGGAACGTATACGGCAGCGCTTCCGGCGGAAATTGGTCGGTTTCCGCAAAAATCGCGTCATCATGTTTCTGCAAAAATTCTAAATGCAGACGCCCGAATTGCAATTCAGGAGAAAACCGCCGCCCGGCTTCTTTTTGCAGGATCTCTTGCTCACGCGCCACCCATTTCGGCCGCGGCAGCAGCGCGCTCCAAACTTCACCGAAAATGCGGATGCGTTCATATTGAAAAATATCTTCCTTCAATAAGAGATCCCGAATGACATCCGGCGTTTTCTCCAGAAAGGGATCGAGTGCAAACGACAGCGCGTACGTTTTTAATTTATCAATTGAGCTGTAGATCGTGTCCATCAGCTGTTCGACATAAGGATTGAGTGAATAAAAATCATGCTCGGGGTCCAGTTTTCCTTCTTCAATCAATGTAAACATGCGAAGCCACACCGCGATCGCTGAATGAATCTGATACAGGCTTTTCAGCTCCGGCTTGTTCGGCGCATGCTTTTTCAAAGCGGACAGATAGCCGTAATAGAGACCCTGCATGTTTTGGCTGCCTTCAGCCGTGCGTGCCTGCCAAAGAGAAAACTCTGAATCGAAAAAAGCAAGCCAGCTTGAAAGCGACTCTTCATTAGGCAGCACCTTCTCTTGGAATTGACGCCGGACGAGCTCTTTGCTTTCTTCGAGCTTTTCCCTCTCCAGCCAGTGCTCTGTAAAAGTTCCCACTCGTTCAAACATTGCATATACATATAAAAAAACAGCCAGCTTATGGCGGCAGATTCTCCCAGACGGACATGAACAGCCGCTTTTGGCTATGACAAATAAGTTCAATGTGACCCGCACAGGCACAACATCCTGCACGTAAGCCGTAACTTCCGTCGGACTCACTGCTTGTAAACGATAGACTGAATCCTGCCGATATAAAATAAGGGCTTTTTTGATCAGCTGAACATTTTCCTCGCTGTAAGGAAGAAGCTCTTTTAATTGTTCAGCCGATGCCAGCACATCGTCTTTAGAAATCATATTCTGAAGCATGATTATCGCTCCTAACCGAGTCACGTAATAAAAAGATCCAATTTCTCTATTATATCGCAACACAGCGGCATGAAAAAGTTTTTCCTAAAATAGGACATAAAAAATGGGAAGTGTCGAATGATGTATTAGAGATTGCAAAACGAGAGCCGGCATCATATAATAATCGTGTTTTCAACTTAATGGAAGCTGAAAGGAATAAAATGATGAGTGAAAAGAAATTAAATCAAGAAGAATTTCTGAAAATTTTGATGCATGCACATGATATTGGTGAGCAGTCATCTGAGATGACCACAAAGGAAATGCTTGAAAATTTGATTTCTCATATTAAAAATGGATACGCAACATAAAAATCCCGCAGGTTTTTGGCGGGATTTTTTTCTGAATAATGACCGGAAGGAGAAAAAGATTCAGCTCTGGCAAGACAATAAATAGAGCGCTTACATGGTAGAAGCCGAAAAACTGTTTTTGTAAATTTTTGTCGAATATTGTCACGTGAAAAGATGGAGAAATGCTGTTTTAACGTTGTATAATCGTATGGAAAAGGATGTTATAAGCCGATTTGGAGGTATCATGGGAGAATCTACTAGTTTAAAAGACATACTATCAACGTTAAGGAAACGCATACTTTTGATTATGATTGTAACCGCAGCTGCGACTGCTGCCGGCGGATTCATCAGTTTCTTCGCACTTACACCCATCTATGAAAATTCAACTCAGATCTTGGTCAATCAATCGAAAAACGACCAAAAAGAAGTCCAATTTAACGATGTCCAAACCAATCTTCAATTAATCAATACGTACAATGTCATCATTAAGAGCCCTGCTATTTTAGACGAAGTGATTAAAGAGATGGGCTTGTCGATGACATCCCAGGAGCTGAATGAAAAAATTACTGTTTCCAGCGAGCAGGATTCCCAAGTGGTCAATATTTCTGTCAGAGACGGGAGCGCGGAAACAGCGGCTCACATTGCCAACACTGTCGCATCTGTCTTTAAAGACAAAATCACTTCGATTATGAATGTTGATAACGTAAGCATTCTGTCAAAAGCTGAGGTTTCTGGACATCCGTCGCCTGTATCGCCAAAACCGCTGCTGAACATCGCCATCGCGTTTGCGGCAGGATTGGCAGGAAGCATCGGACTGGCCTTCCTGCTTGAGCATTTGGATAATACGATCAAATCGGAAGAGCAGCTCGAAACGTTGCTGGACATACCGGTATTAGGGACGGTTTCCACCATTGCGAATGAACAGAAAACAGCGAAGAGCTTAAAAGGCATTCAATCTGATAAAGCGGGGAGTGGACATTTTGGCGCTTAGAAAAAGCAAGGGCTCATGGAGTCGCAAAAATGTCATTGCGCTGACAGAGCCGAAATCCTTAAATTCAGAACAATATCGAACGATTCGAACAAATATAGAGTTTTCTTCAGTGGACCGCCAAATGAAATCTGTGATGATCACTTCGGCGTGCCCTGGAGAAGGGAAGTCTACCACAGCTGCTAACCTTGCTGTCGTATTTGCACAGCAGGGAAAAAAGGTTTTGCTCATCGATGCAGATTTGCGAAAACCTACAGTACATACCACTTTTCAACTAGAAAATATGACAGGCTTAACATCCGTTTTACTGAAAAAATCCTCACTGAAACAGGCTGTGCAAACGTCTCAGGAACAAAATCTTGATGTGCTGACGAGCGGCCCGATCCCGCCGAATCCGGCCGAGCTGCTTTCCTCCAAGTGGATGGAGGAGCTTGCGGATGAAGCGTGTGCGGCCTATGACATGGTGATTTTCGATACGCCGCCTATTCTTCCTGTAGCAGACGCGCAAATTTTAGGGAATGTCGCAGACGGTTCCGTTTTGGTTATTTCAAGCGGAAAGACGGAAAAAGAAAAAGCCGCAAAAGCAAAAGAGGCGCTCGATTCGTGCAACAGCAAGCTCCTCGGAGCCATTATGAACGGCAAGAAACGCTCGAAGCACTCTGACTACGGATACTACGGACATGAAGACAATTTCATACAAAAATAAATAACGTGCATACTGCCCGTTATTTATTTTTGCGAAAAAAGGAGGCTTAGAAATGATTGATATTCACTGCCACATCCTCCCGTCAATGGATGACGGGGCAAGGCACTTGGACGACAGCATCGAAATGGCCAGGGCGGCTGTTCGTGAGGGAATCAGTACCATCATTGCAACCCCGCATCATAAGAATGGTTCATATGAAAACGAGCAAATCGCTGTCAGAGAAGCGGCAGACCTGTTAAACAAACGTTTATTGAAAGAGGAAATTCCGCTCACCGTACTGCCGGGACAGGAAATCAGAATCTTCGGGGACTTGAAACGGGATTTGGATGAAGGGCGGCTGCTGTCACTGAATGACACAAAATATATCCTGATTGAGTTTCCGTTTGATCATGTTCCGCGATATGCCGAGCAGCTTTTTTATGATTTGCAGCTGAAAGGATACGTTCCGGTTGTCGCGCATCCCGAACGCAATAGCGAAATTCGCGAAAATCCGTCCTTGCTGTATCATCTTATAGAAAAAGGAGCGGCATCTCAGTTGACAACCGGAAGCCTCGCAGGAGTTTTCGGGAAACAGATGAAAGCATTTTCGCTGCGGCTGGCTGAAGCCAATCTGATACACTTCTTAGCCTCAGATGCTCATAATCTGAAAACAAGAGACTTTCGCTATCAGGAGGCTCTCCGTGTTCTTGAGAAAGAATTCGGTACGGAATATTCTTATATGATGACGGAAAATGCTGAGCTTCTTCTGCAAAATCATGCGATTTACAGGCAGGCACCGAAGCCGGTCAAAAGAAGAAAACGATTTGGGCTCTTTTGATCTGCAATTCTCATTTCCCCACTTTCTTTGTGAGAACGATATAATAGTATATTGTATGATTGAATCATATTTCAGAAATCTGTACAGGCTGTTTCCGGGAGATCATCCGCATTCATGTCAGGATATTCTCATACGATAATACGGAAGCTGTAAAGCAGCAATTTAACTGTTGGAGGGAAACAATGAATATAACAGTCATCGGAACAGGCTATGTCGGTCTTGTGACAGGTGTTTCTCTTTCTGAGATTGGCCATCATGTAACTTGCATTGATATTAACGCTCACAAGATTGAAGAAATGAGAAAAGGGATTTCCCCTATATATGAACCGGGTCTTGAAGAGCTGATGAGAAAAAATATAGCTGATGGGCGGCTGAGCTTTGAAACGAGCTACGAGAAAGGCTTAGACCAGGCAGAGATTATTTTTATAGCGGTCGGCACACCGCAAAAAAACGACGGACATGCGAATCTGGAGCATATTACAGATGTGGCCAAGCGTATTGCCCGGCACGTGACGCGAGATGCGATCGTCGTAACGAAAAGCACAGTGCCTGTCGGAACAAATGATTGGATTTACGAGCTGATTACCAAACATCTTGCGGAGCCTGTCAGCATATCGATCGCATCCAACCCGGAATTTTTACGTGAAGGGTCAGCCATCCATGACACGTTTCATGGAGACAGGATTGTGATCGGAACAGCCGATCAGGACACCGCCAGAAAACTGGAAGAGCTCTTTCTTCCGCTCGATATCCCGGTTTACCAAACGGATATCAGAAGCGCCGAGATGATCAAATATGCCTCAAATGCCTTTCTGGCCACTAAGATCAGTTTTATAAATGAAATTTCGAATATATGTGAAAAGGTCGGCGCTGATATTGAATCTGTCGCGTACGGCATGGGACAGGATAAGCGGATCGGGAGCCAGTTTTTAAAAGCGGGCATTGGCTACGGCGGTTCTTGTTTCCCAAAGGATACGAACGCCCTCGTGCAAATTGCGGGCAATGTCGAGCATGATTTTGAGCTGCTGAAATCGGTCATCAGGGTCAACAACAATCAGCAGGCGATGCTGGTTGATAAAGCGCTGAACAGGCTTGGCGGAGTGACGGGAAAAACGATCACCCTTTTGGGGCTGTCATTTAAACCGAACACGGACGATATGAGAGACGCGCCGTCGATTGTCATCGCTAACCGCCTCGCCGCACTAGACGCCCATATCAAAGCCTTCGATCCCATTGCCGTCAGCCACGCGAAGCATATTTTGCCGCAGGCTGTGGAATACAAAAAAACGATTGCGGAAGCCGTTAAGGGGGCAGACGCCGTCATGATTTTAACGGACTGGGATGAGATTAAACAATTTTCATTAGCAGATTATCAAGATTTGATGGAGCAGCCGCTGATTTTTGACGGCCGAAATTGCTATTCATTAGAAGAGGCTGCCGCCGCCGGAGTGGAATACTATTCTGTAGGCCGGAAAGCGGTTGTTCCGGCAGGTGCAATGTCATAAAGGAAAGACTGGCGGGATGCCGGTCTTTTTTTGTATCCATCTTTTATTGTATACGATGGATGTATTCGCTAAGGTTTACCTATTGTTTGAAACTAGAGGGTGCTGCCTACAGATTTTCAGTTTGAGCATAGGAAAATGGAATTCTTTGATTATTTCGGTTGGAATACGCGTATAAAGAACATCTCATCATGCTTTTACAAATTGATTCAGACGATGATATTGATTTGTTGTGGGGAGACGCCGGCATCGCAAATTTTTTCATCACACCTGATGACTTAAGGAGAAAAGACTTTTCAAACGTTCTGTACAATGGGGACTGCACCTAATACAAGCTTTTGATCAAAGGGTCATCCCTGCCGCCAATAGGGTCAGAAGCGGAAATGAAATAAGCCAAACAATAAAATCAGGCGCGGCTGAGTCAATACAGAACATAAATATGACCAATAAGCAGAGCACTGTAAGAGGCATTGACCAAAGGCCGTGTTTTCTAAACAATAAAGTGCCTGCCATTCCAAATGGACAGAAAAGGAAAATCACGAAAAATAACATCATCGGACTGAAAAAACTCATTGTCATCCCTCCGTTTCACCTCTTAATCTTACAAGATTTTACCACATGAGAAAATGAACAGATCATCAAAATCTGCCTCTTTCAAGTGTCTTTTTGACTAAGACTTTAGAATTTCTCACCATATAAAACGCTCGATTTGATCTTATAACGAACAAAAAAGAGGCTTTAGACCTCCGTGTTCAGAGCGTTATAAGCCTAAATTAAGCCGTTTACCCTATTTAAGCCGCCTTCCGGCTATTTTAAAATATAATATATGGAAATAAAGTATGGAAAAGTCTATCTTCATCAGCCCCTCCATACGACTTTTTGAGTATTAAGAGGTGATACAGATGGGTTATGAAAGTGTATTAGCAAATATCAAAAGTTCACTTAACGGAAAAATTTCAGACGTTGAAGACAAGATTGAAAAGCTGAAAAAAGCAAAAAAGGATATAGACACACTGCAAGAAGAGGCAATTACTGAAATCAAAGAAATCGTAAAACCGGAATTGGGCAAGCACTGGACAGGAACAAAAGCGGATGATTTTGATAAAGGAAGAGAAGAGGCAAAATCGGAAGCATCCAAGATTGTGAATGATAAATATAACGAGTATATGGCTTCGATTAACGGAAAAATTTTTGATCTTGAATGGGATAAAGCTCAATATGCATCGGAATTGTTTGTAGCAAATGGTGCAGCAGATCTTCTTAAAAAGGGAGAAGAGTTCGCGGAAGAAGTCGGAAATACAATTAGTAAACTAAAATGGTGGTGATCTTTTTTTATGTCAGAAATTAAGCTGAAGTACGACACAGTCATCAAAACATTAGAGTCCGTCAAAGATGCGCTTGCTGACGTATCAATCGGCGCCGCGGGGTCCAATGGAAAAAACAAACTCGATTATACGAAAAAATATCATGAGCGTGAGGAGAACATCAAAACCATGCTTGGAGATTACAAAAAAGCGGTACAGAAAAATATCGAGGATACAAAGGATAACGTAGATTCACTGAAAGAGCAGGATGAGGCGATCGCAGTAAAATAGAAGAGAAAGGGCAGTGCGATGAGTAAAGTATTTGAATCACAATCTTTAATCGATGAAGCGAAAAATAGAAAAAAGCAATATGAGACGCTGGAAGAGCAGCTGAACACGCTCAAAAAGGCGTTTCAGGAAGTTGCTGATTTAGGTGACGATTTTAAAGGAAAAGGCGCGGACAATATTAAGGACTTCTTTCAGGGACAGGCGGAAATCGCCGACAGCTGGCTGACGCTTGTTTCTGCTCAAATTGCGTTTTTAAACGGCATTTCCGGTGATATTAAAGATCAAGAACTCAGTGATTCATATGTGGAGACGTCATTTTTGGATCATGAGCTCCCCAATGGAGACTTAAAAGCCTCAGAAATTGTCTCCGCTCATAAAGCAGAAATCGATTCTATTTTGTCAGGCATCAGCGATATTATTGATCTCGACATGTACACGCTTGACAACTATGCAGATAAGATGGGAGATGCCCAAAAAATCAGGCGTGACACGATTACGGCAGTCGATAAGCTTGATGAATCCCTGACCACTGAATATCAAAATTTGGAGTCTCTGGACAACGCAGTGCTCAGCAAATATTCTGTTCTCATGCAGGCCACCAGCAACGGGAAAAGCGCATCCCCTATGTACTATGACAAAAAAGCCTTCCACAGCAATGAAGTCTACAAAAGCGCCATTGAAGTGGAAAAACAGGGAACAACATATATCGATGCAAAAACCGAACAAGCAGAAGCAAGGCGTCTCCAGGAAAAAGCCGAGGAAGAAGCAAACAAACCATGGTACGAAAAAACATGGGATGGAGTTTGCACCTTTACTGGAGAAGTCACTGGCTATTATGATTATAAAAGAGCAACTGAAGGCGTTGACCCGGTTACCGGAGAAAAACTCTCCGCCGCAGAGCGTGTGACAGCAGGAGCAATGGCTGCAGCCGGATTCATACCGGTCGTCGGCTGGGCAGGCCGCGCCTTCAAAGGCGGAAAAGCCATCTACAAAACAGGAAAAGCTGCGATCGCGGCAGAGCACGCTTTGGATGCCTACAAAACAGGAAAATCCCTAGACATTCTCAAAATGTCAGAAATGGGCGCATACGGCCTTGTTGCTTCTAACGGATTCTCAGAAGCTGTTACTGGACGGGATATGTTTGGTAACGAAGTGTCTGAGGAGAAGCGGAAGCAGGGGGCGTTGGAAGCGGCGTTGAGTTTAGTTGGTGCAGGGACACTGGCGAAACATGTAGATAAAGGCATACCGCTTGCAACTCATTCAAAAGTTCAAAAAGCTAACAAGACACTAGAAAAAGTAAAACAATTCAAAGTCCCAACCAACGTCCGCGTGTATGCAGAACGCCCAGTAACAACGAATGGCTTTACGTACGGAATTCCGACAGTTCGTGTAGATGTGGAAAAGACGGCTGTGAAGGACCTTGGGATTGTGAAGATGGTTAGTGATGGCGTCCGTAAGGGAAGATCTCATAGTCCTAACATTTCTAAAAATCACGATAAAGTAGCGCATGATGGATATTATGGTCGTAAAGAATTTAGAACCATGCTTAATAATGCTTCGTTTACTCCACATGGACATAAACATGTTAAGGCTAAAACACCTGAAGAAGCAAAACGTTTTAGTATGACAGGTAAAAAAGCTGCTCAGTACTTACCAGATGTGAATAACAAAGCTTTAGAAAAAGAGGCACTTCTAAAAGGTCATATTATTGATAATGGAAATAACAACTATTATTTCTTTTATGATGCAGGAAAAACAGTCGGTTATGATCTAGGTACACCAACAAGCTGGATTAGAGCGGAGTTTTCTGGTGGTGAATATCATGGTCATCCGATTGCTGGAAGTCGATTAGATAAGTATTTAAAACAACTTGGTATTGATAAGTAATAGGAGGCTTTTATGAGAAAGATAAAAAAAATGCCAGAAATAAGTTTACAATCCTTAAGGATTCCAAAAGGATGGACCATAAATCAAAACAGTTTTAGAGAAATTGATCCGAAAAACCTAGCACCAGACGATGAAAAGTGGTTATTTTTTTCACAAGATTTATTGCAATTAACATACGCTCGTAAAAATTACTTACTTGATTTAGGTTGGTATCCAGATGCGGATGCTAATGGATTTTATCAACTAGTTATGATACAAAATGAGGATTGGGATCAACCCATGTATGAATTTCAATCAAATAGCCATATTGAAATAGTTAAAAATATAGAATTTATATTAAACAAAGTTACGAATAATGAAATGTAGTTAAACATTTAATTAAAATTATTAAAAAAGTTTGCAGAACCTGAGTTGTAAGTTTTTAAACTGGAATTTTTAAAGAGAAATGAATACAACAAAAAACAGATACTAGTTAACAAGAGGTAGGATTGATTTTAGATGCATGTTAAACAAATACATCTTTTCAACCTAAACAGAGAAGAATTTGTAAAAACACAGCAATCCCTTAAAACATAAAATCAACCTATCACCCTCCATCACCCCAGACTCCATCAAAACCTGCGCAGGCGTCGACCTTGCCTATTGGGAACAGGACGGAGAAGCATACGGAGTGTGCAGTATCATCGTCATTGACGCTGATACAAAAGAAGTCATTGAAAAAGTGCACAGCATGGGGAAAATCAGCGTGCCGTATGTGTCTGGTTTTCTTGCGTTTCGTGAGCTGCCGCTGATCATCGAGGCAGCCAAAAAGCTGGAGACGGAACCGGATGTGTTTTTGTTTGATGGCAACGGGTATCTGCATTACAACCATATGGGCGTTGCCACCCATGCGGCTTTTTTTCTCAATAAGCCGACAATTGGGATTGCGAAAACCTATCTCAAAATCAGAAGCTGTGATTTCGTAATGCCTGAAAATGAAGTCGGTTCATACACAGATATTATCATTGACGGCGAGGTATATGGCCGGGCGCTGCGGACGCGGCGGGACGTGAAGCCTATTTTCTTGTCTTGCGGAAATAACATTGATTTAGAAAGCAGCTATCAAATCACGATGAGCCTGCTTAATAAAGAAAGCAGGCTGCCGATTCCTGTCCGCCTGGCTGACCTTGAAACACATGTCTTACGAACGTTTTATCAGAAAAATCACGGGTAACACTTGGGCTCTAAGCCATCAAGTGTTTTTTTGTATGCTGTGTGCTTTCCTGCTTTATCAAAAACCTTGTCGTCCTTGCAGAGAGGTTTTATTTGAATGTTTTCCGCGTCAAATCGATAAAAGCCTTCAATGGCGCAGACATCCACTTGTCCTTATGCCATGCTAGTTGAGTAAAAACGAGGCAGTCGTTTTGCCAGTGGAGTTCTTTCATCCGACCTTCGGCAATATCGTCTTTTACTGTCATTTCAGGCAATAGTCCAATTCCAAGTCCGGCCATCACGCATTGTTTGATGGCTTCTATGCTGACAAATTCTAATTTGTTAGGGTAGACACCGGCGTCGTGTAAGGCGTCCTCAAAGAGCGTGCGGTATGAGCAGCCGTCCTCTGTCAGGAGAAGGGTTTCGTTTTGAAGATTCTTCAATGTTACTGGTGAGTCTGCTGGAAAAGGATGGTCATTGGCGGCTACCATTTTGATCTCATCCTGAATCAGAGATTCAACGTGCAGTGCGTCTTCCATCCGGTTCACATCCAAAATGAAGGTAATATCAAGCTGGCCCTGTAAGAGCTGTTCTTTCGCTTGTTCGTTGGAAATATACGGTTTGAATATGAGCTTTACTTGAGGAAAAGTCTGTTTAAATTCTTTTATGATAGGGGGAAGGCGATATGTGCACTGGCTTTCCGTCGCCCCGATTTTCAAGGTTCCGGTTGTTTCTCTTACTTGATTTGCGGCCATTTTTGCTTCTTCTGTTAACGCAATAATCTTCTCCGCATAGGATTTGAATGTTTTGCCGGCTTCTGTCAGGATGAGCCGCTTGCCGAGCCGTTCAAATAAAGGAGTCCCGATTTCTTCTTCAAGTGATTTGATCTGAGAGGTAACGCTTGATTGTGCATAATTAAGCATTTTGGCGGTTAGGGTGAAGTTTACATGTTCTGCCGCCGTAATAAAGGTGATCAGCTGCTTCAATTCCATATGTTCTCGTCCTTTCTAAATCGGCTATATCGATTGGAGTAATCGAAATAATCATCTGTATTGATTAATGAATCCATTATATGATGGAGAAAATCATTCGTAAACAAAGGAGCAGATGCATCATGAAAATTGCGGTCATTAATGGCGGAACGAGGCCTGGCGGAAATACGGATATTCTTGCGGAGAAGGCTGTTCAAGGATTCGGTGCGGAGCACATTCATTTGCGGACATATCAGATCCAGCCGATTGAGGATCTGCGTCACGCTCAAGGCGGCTTTCGTCCTGTTCAAGATGACTACGATTCTATCATTGAGCGGGTATTGGTGTGCGATATTCTTGTATTCGCCACCCCCATTTATTGGTTCGGTATGTCAGGAACGTTAAAGCTGTTCATTGATCGTTGGTCACAGACCATGAGAGATCCGCGATTTCCTGATTTTAAAGAGCAAATGTCGGCAAAACAGGCATATGTGATAGCAGCCGGAGGAGATAATCCAAAGATAAAGGGGCTGCCGCTGATAGAACAGTTTGGTCACATTTTTGATTTTATGGGAATGTCATTTGAAGGCTATGTGCTGGGAGAAGGCAATCGTCCCGGCGATATTATATTTGATCAGCAGGCAATAGAAACTGCGGGCAGGCTATTGAAAAGAAGTGATGCCGTGTGAAGCTGCTGTTGTCCGTCATTGTTGGAATGCTTATTCTAGGATTCTTTTTATCTTGGAAAATGCCGCGATCTGAGGAATGGATACACGTCAAAACAAACTCATCTCAAGAGAAGCAATTTGCCAGAATGTCAGGAAACACGCTGCAAATCAAAAACGTGATCAAAAATGATGCAGGCAAAGAAACAATTTATATGACAAATGGCATTTCTGGCCCAAAATAAAAGCACCCTTTGAGGGTGCTTTTTTCTATAAATGAGGAACTACAAGCCCTCCATATAAAAATGCCGCGATAATCAGGAAAGCCGGATGCAGTTTGAATTTTGTCATGCAAAGGAGGGAAATGCCCGCAATCACTAAGGATTGAATCCAGCCGATGGCTTTGATGCCGTCTGCGCCGATTTGCCAAGTGAGAATAAGCATCATGACAGCGATAACTGGCTGAACAGACAGCGTCATGCCTTTGATCACGGGTGATTGGCGAAAGCGCTGAATGATACGCAGCAGGACGATCAGTGCGAACGCGGACGGCACAACAGTTGCAATCAGCGCAATCAGAAAGCCGGGCCAGCCGCCTGCACTGTAGCCGACATAAGCGGCGATTTTGGTTGCGATCGGGCCCGGCAATGCATTCGCAAGTGCGAGCATGTTAGAGAATTGGTCGTTTGACAGCCAGCCGTATCTGTTTACGACTTCTTCAAACATCAGCGGGATAGAGGCTGGGCCGCCGCCATATCCCAGAACGTTTGCGATAAAAAATGCTGTGAATAAAAACATAATGATCATGAGGCGGACATTCCTTTATCTTTTGAATGTTTATTTGTGATTTTGTCTTTCAGTTTAAAATGAAATGCTCCGTATGCTAAGAATATGATAATGACAATGCCGGGGTTGATCTGTAACAATTGCAGTCCGATAAAAGCGATGATAAAAAACAGGATTCCGGTGACCCAGCCAAATCCTTTGAGCGCTTTTTGTCCAAACTCATATGCCATAATACCGAGCATAACGGCGATAACCGGCGTCACGGCGCCAATCATGCCGGCGACAACCGCCGAGTGGCTTAAGACGTTTACTGCTGCAAATAAGGCAACCATCGCAAGGCATGTAGGCAGAATGTGGGCAAGAGTAGCGACAATTGCGCCTAGCGTGCCTTTAAGTTTGAATCCCAGATATGCCGCCATCTTGGTGGCGATCGGTCCGGGGAGTGCATTGGCAATGGCTAATATTTCTCCAAATTCATCATCATCTATCCATTTATATTTATTCACCGCTTCATGGCGGATCAGCGGAATCACCGATGGCCCGCCCCCGAAGCCTAAGATTCCGGTGCGCACCATTGCGGCCGTCATATCCCGATAAGGGTGGTTTTTCATTAGTTTCTCTCCTTTACAGCTTCATTCCCATACGGCTTTTGTACCGTTTGATCAGCATTTGGCAATCAACGCTGACGACACCCTGAAGCGGATACAGCCGTTTCGTTAAAAATTCTTCCATTTCCTGATCATTCGCGAAGATTCCGTGCATGTGCAGCTTGCTCGGGCCAGTCATGTGATAAAGGCTGGTGACCGCGGGTTCTTCTTCAAGCTTTAGAGCGACTTCTTCCAGGAATTGCGGCTCTACCTCGACATTAAAAAACACGGATACATGAATGCCGATTTTAGCTGGATTGATCACCGCTGTGAATTTTTCAATAACGCCTGCTTCAATCAGCTGATTAATACGTGATTGAACTGCAACCCGTGATAAATCGACTCTTTTGCCAAGATCCGTATAAGAAATCCTTCCTTCCTCATGCAAAATGGTAAGGATCTGTTTGTCTATCTCATCCAGAACAAGGTTGGGGATTTGATATTCATTGCCCATTTGTTCCACCTGCTTTCGTTTGACTTTTAGTCAATATTTTATCATATAAGTTTCATTTCGTAAGAGATAATTTAAATTTATTTTCACAATGAACGATAAAATATTTTTATGTTTACGAAAAGGAGAAAGTTCGTCAGCTTTTCTTCCGGGTCAGTAGATGCGAAAACTCAGGCTCTCTATACTGAAGAAAATCTCTTGCAAAGGAGACTTGTGATGAACAGATCTATTATCGGCACTAAGCAAATGGTCGTCAGTCCGCATTACCTCGCATCACAAGCGGGAAACCGCATTCTGGAGAAGGGAGGAAACGCATTTGACGCCGCTGTCGCCGTGAGCGCTTGTCTGGCGGTTGTCTATCCGCATATGACGGGGCTTGGAGGAGATTCCTTTTGGCTGACCTTTCATCAAAAAACAAAGGCGGTAAGAGTGTACAATGGCAGCGGCCGTTCAGGAAAAAATGTAACAAGAGACGTGTATAAGGGGAAAAATGAGATCCCGCTGCGGGGGATCGACAGCGCAATTACCGTGCCGGGAATGGTCGATAGCTGGGATGCCGTCCTGAAGACATACGGACGGATGTCGCTTTCTGACGTATTGGAGCCTGCGCTCAATTATGCTGAAAATGGTTTTCCTGTATCAGCAGATCAGTGCCGGCATACAGCGGCGAATCTTGAACTGCTGGCGTCAACACCTTACACTGCTGATATTTTCACCAAAAACGGCAAAGCACCGATCACCGGTGAACGGTTTGTGCAAAAAGAGCTTGGGAACAGCCTGAACATGATTGCTGAAAGAGGAAGAAGCGCATTTTATGAAGGTGATATCGCTCAGCGGATTGTCTCGTATTTACAGCATAATGGCAGCTATATGACGCTTGATGACTTTACAGCACACAGGGGTGAGTGGATGGAGCCTATATCCTGTGATTACCGGGGGTGCGCCGTCTATCAGGCGCCCCCAAATTCTCAAGGTTTTACGGGTTTACTGACGCTGAATATTCTGGAAAACTATGATTTCAGCCAAATTGAACATGGTTCATTTACCTATTATCATGTGCTCGTGGAGGCACTGAAAAAGAGTTTTCTGGATCGGAATGCCGTTCTGACTGATCCGGCGTTTGCTGATATTCCGCTGGAAAGGCTTTTGGACAAAAGCTACGCCAAGCAGCTGGCGGAAGAAATCGGTTATATAGCTGAACCGGCGGAAAGCAGACCGATTGGCAGTGATACCGCCTATGCGGCGGTGATGGATTCGGATGGCAACGCGGTGTCGTTCATTCAAAGCCTTTACTTTGAATTTGGCTCGGCTGTTACTGCTGGGGATACAGGCATTCTCATGCAGAATCGCGGCTCATTTTTCTCATTGGATGAAAATCATGTCAACACACTTGAGCCGAGAAAGCGCAGCTTCCATACGCTGATGCCGGCTATGGTCTGTAAGAACAGGAAACCGAAGATTCTGTACGGTACGCAAGGGGGCGAAGGCCAGCCGCAGACTCAGACCGCGATTATCACCCGAATGCTGGACTATGGAATGCATCCTCAGCAGGCAATCAGCGAACCGCGCTGGGTATGGGGCAGAACGTGGGGCGAGGATCATGAAGGTCTCAGAGTTGAGAACAGAATCGCAGAGGAGACGGTCGACATGCTAAAAGAAAGCGGCCATCTCGTGGAGACAGTCAGTGATTATGACCCGCTGATGGGTCACGCCGCAGCAATCGCAGTGGATGAGGAGGGCTTTCTCCAAGGAGGAGCCGATCCAAGGGGAGATGGGGCGGCTGTTGGGATTTGACAAGCTAAAAAAATATACTTATGTATATTAAGAGAGCAAGAAATAGGCCAGCATCAATCAGGTGGTACATATACTGTTTATCTTCAGGTCTATACCTCCATTCTATAAAAAAGCGTAGAGAATCAATCAAAATAAAAAATAAAAGAAGCATATATCCCACAGGGAAAAAGATCATAGAAAAAACAAACAAAATCAGTAAAAAGATTTCTATTAATCTCTGTGTGCTGCTGACTGGCTTGTACAGCCAGCCGGATTTATGGATACCGAACTTTTTCTTGATAAGAAATTGCAGTGCTGTGCTGAACGATACTATGACCAGAAATAACAGCCAAAAATGATTACTCATACCGATCCCTCCTAAACTCATCTCTTTATACGTTCGTGGGAGAGAAAATGTTTCATAGAAAAACACCCGGGGATTATTCCGGGTGTTGCATTTTTACAGGATGTGTCTGCTGCTGAAAAATGGTTTTCATTTTATCCCATGCAATTTCTGTGTTTTCATCGAGATCAAAGAGGCCTGAATTGCCGATGATAAAAATGTCATTCCCAGCCTCCGCGAGCATGCGGAAGGTTTTTTCATTACAGGAGCCGTCAACTTCAATGGCATACGTATAATGATTTGTTTCTCTCCACTCTTTAGCCGCACGGATTTTTCCAGTCATTTCTGCGATAAACGGCTGCCCGGCAAAACCCGGATCAACGGTCATAATCGTCAGTTTATCAATCAAATGCACATAAGGGCTGATCCACTCTAGCGGAGTGGCCGGGTTCAATACTATCCCGACCTTTGCGCCATGATCTTTGATGTTGTGTATCAGCCGAAACGCCGCACGGTTAATGGTTTCGGCATGAACGCTAATGTAATCAGCGCCGGCCTCTGCTGTCATATCGATAAAATCCTCCGGCCTTTCAACCATCAGGTGGGCATCAATCGGGAGAGCTGTTATCGTTCTGAGCTGGCTGATGAAAAATGGAGACAGCGTAATGTTTTTGACAAAATGGCCGTCCATGATGTCAACATGATACATATCGGCACGGCTGTTTAGAATGGTGATCTGCTCGTTGAATTTTGTTAAATCCATACACATCAGAGAAGGTGAAAATAAATGGTTCATGACGCATACCTCACTTTAATTGAAGAATTGTATGATCCAGCCAAGAAGAATCCCGATAATGCCAAAGTCTGAATCGCCGTAAGTGGTGCCTTCAAATCCGAGCGAGCCAAGAACCGGCAGAAGAAGCGCAGGCAGAAAAGAAATGAGAATGCCATTGGCAAACGCTCCGAGTACAGCCCCCCGCACTCCGCCGGTTGCATTTCCGTAAACTCCCGCCGCCGCTCCTGTAAAGAAATGCGGTACAAGTCCCGGGACAATAACACTGAGACCGAAGACCGGAAGAAGAAAAATGGACACAATACCCGCCAGGAAGCTGGATAAAAATCCGATAATCACAGCGTTGGGCGCAAAAGGAAAAACCGTCGGACAGTCAAGGGCGGGTTTGGCGCCTTTCACTAGCTTCTCAGCGATGCCTTTAAAAGCAGGGACAATTTCCGCGATTACCATCCGAACCCCCGCCAAAATGACATATACCCCAGCAGCGAACGTAATGGCCTGCATAAAGGAATAAACGAGAAAATGGCTTCCGCCGCTTAACGATGATTCAATATAATCCCTTCCGGCGAAAGGAGCGACAATAAAGAAAAGGAGTGCCATCGTTAAAGAAATCGAGACTGACGTATCCCGCAGAAATCCTAATGATTTCGGAACTTTGATATCCTCAGTCGAGTGAGATGGATTGCCCGCATGTTTGCCGATGAATCCAGCAATAAAATAGCCGACAGAACCGAAATGGCCGAGTGCGAGATCATTGCTTCCTGTAATTTTTTTTGTATACGGCTGAAGGATGGCGGGTGACAGCACCATCAGCCCCCCAAGAATTATGGCGCCCGCAGCAATGAGAGGAACACCGCTGATGCCGCCGGTAATCAGCACGGCGGAGATCAATGAAGCCATGTAGAGAATATGATGGCCGGTTAAGAAAATATATTTAAATGGCGTAAGACGCGCCAGCAATATGTTCACAATCATTCCGAAAATCATAATGAGTGCCGTTTCCGTACCAAACGTTTTTTGAGCAATGGCTGATATTGCATCTGTATTTGGTACGACGCCTTTAATGTGGAATGCTTTTTCGAACATGCTGCCGAACACGGCTAGTGAATCTGAGACAATCGCCGCCCCGGCGCTGAGAATGACGAATCCCATTGCCGTTTTCAGTGTGCCCGATACGGTATCCGCTGCGTTTTTCTTTTGCAGAAGCAGACCGGCTAAGGCAAAAAGTCCAATTAAAATAGCAGGAGTTCCCAGGAAATCGTTAATTAAAAAATCAAGCATCAGATGCACCCCCGTCGTCTATGTTTTTGTGTGTTACAAGTTGGTAAGGATGGCTTCTTTGATTTCTTTCTGGTCCAGCAGGTTTTTGAGTCCGACAACGTTACGCGTTCCATCGTCAAGACCTGACACAATATCGGCTGATCCTAGATACAGATCCGCTTGCTCCGTTTTGCTTGAAGTGAGGTCTGTATGTGTAACGTCAGCGCTGATGTTCAGTTCATCAATGATTTTTTTTACATTCATTTCAACAATAAAGCTTGATCCGAGTCCGTTTCCGCAAACAATCAATATTTTTTTTTTCATTCGAATCACTCCTAGTTTGAGTATTTTTGAATCATTGGCAGCACATCTTCTGCCGATTGAGCGTTAATCAGCAATTGAATGTTTTCCGGATCACCCAGCATATTCGTGAGCTGGGAGAGGGCTTTCAAATGGGTGTCATTGTCGATTGCCGCGAGCACGATAATCAGCTGGACTGAATGCTCGGGCCGGTCTGAAAAGGAAACGGCTTGGTTCAGTCTCAGAAAGCTCATGCCGATTTGATTCACACCGTCTTCAGGCCTCGCGTGCGGGATGGCTACATTCGGCGTAATGACGATATATGGGCCCAGTGTCTGAATCGTGGCAATCATGGCATCGACGTATTGCGGGGTAACAGACCCGTCATCCAAAAGCGGCTTTGCCGCCATGCGGACGGCATCCTCCCAACAGGGGGCAGAGTCGGCCATCGTTATATGGTTAGGTGTCATTAATTCAGCAAGCATTGGTTTGCGGTTCGCCTCCTTTTCATGTTTGTGCGGCTGTCCTAAATACTCGGTCAGTTCTAGCATCAGCTCTGTTTTATGAATGCCTTCTGCATGTTTTTCGATGATGCCCATGATGTCATGAACACTTGGGTGGAAATGGGAAGCGCTGTTTGAGAGAGCATCTACTTTTTTCAGCAGGCTGATCTTTTCCTTGCTGTTCAGTATGGGATTAACGATGAGCACAGGCACCCCTCTGTCTGGCAGCGGAACAGTTGAGATCAGGACATCCGTTTCAAGCGTCATTGTTTCATAGACACGGCTTGATACGGTTTTCAGAATATCGACATTCGGCAGAAGATCTTCAATTTGGCTCTGCAAAATTTTTGAAGTGCCGATGCCGCCCGGACAGACAATAACCGCTGTTTTTCTAAGTGAGGGCGCAACCCCTTCACGTTTCATCCAGCCTCCGAAATGCATGGCGATAAAAGCTGTTTCTTCACTGCTGACAGGTTTTCTTAATGCTTTTTGAAGGTGATGAACGACTTTTTTCGTTAAGCAGAAAATATCACTGTATTTCGTTTTGATGGAGGCAGCTACATCACTCTCATGAGGGGTGATATCATATTTAATCCTGTAATAAGCTGATTTCAAATGAAGCACCAGATGTTTTTTTAGATGTTCCGGGTCCTGAAAAAGCACGCAGGCGTAACGCTGGAAATCGACAATCATTTTGTCCGCGATATCATGTACCGCATCCAGCTCATCTGCAATGAGACTTGAAGCGGGGAACTGACTGATTTTAGCCCCTAACAGATGGATCGTGAAGTAGCACATCTCTTGATCAGAAATAAAGACATTTTCCGGCAGTTCCGCGGCCGCCGCCCGAACGGCTGCTTCATATTCCTTCGTTTGCCTGATGGCGTATTGCTCTTCTTGTTCTAGAGTGATTTTTTTTCCCGCCTTTAATCTGATCAGAAATAACGTAAAGTGCACACTTAAGCCCGCGAGAACATGATCAGCAAATTTAATGTGAAGAAGCTTTTCGAAAGTCAGCAGCATAGACCGCATGGTTTGGATCTGCTGTTCACAAGCAGCCGGATCGGGACAAAGATCGGTAACGGCCGCAGTGCTGCTGCTTTTTTGCATGAGCTGATTTGCGTATTCTGCCAGCAGTTTTCGTTTTTGCTGCTCTATTCCTGAGAAGAAATACCCCTTTTCTTTGGTAAAGGAAAGAACGATGCCGAATGTCTTCAGCTTTTCGCGTATATGCTTCATATCCTGAATAGCGGTGTTGCGGCTGACATGATTTTCGTCAATGAAGTTCTGCAAAAGTAACCGTCTGTTTCTCGTTAAAATGCGCAGGATCACTCTTGCCTGCCTTTCTGAGGGAGAATATTCATAGCTTGAATTTGTCAGCGTTTTCATTTCTGATGTCAGCATTTTTTTCGTTTGGTCTTCTAAATAAAATCCTGCTGAACGCCTTCTTTTGATCGGTGTCAGTCCGGTCTCTTTCAGCCAGCTGTTAATTTTTTCAATGTCATAATACAGTGTTCTCCTTGAAATGTTTAATTGCTCCGTTAATTCGCCGCAAGTAACATAGCTGGTTGTGTTGAGAACCTGATGAAGAATGGCTGATCTTCTTTGGTCTAAAGGCATGCCCATCAGCTCCTTATGTGCAGGTGATATCAGTCTGCCGTCCTTCTCTTCGTGCGGGCTTATTTCAATTGTAATGGGGAGTATCTGAATTTATAAGACCAAATCAGTGCAAACGGTTTGTGCAAATATGATTCTTACAAACAAAAAAAGCCAGGCACATGCTGTGCCGGCTTTTTAATAACAGTGTCTTTTTGACTAGTTTCTTCTATATAAATAGTCCTTTCATGAACTCGGACGAATCAATGTAAATTCTTCACCGAGTTTTGCATAATGGTTTCCGGCTAATCTGGAAGCCGGCTTTAATTCGTCCGTCAAAATATACCCTTTTTCTGCGTCATACACCTTCTCATCGAGGTGAAAACAGACAACTCTGCCAATAAGCAGATCAGCTGTGGTCACACCATGATCATTATCGAACGTGATATGCCGTTCGAGCTTGCATTCAAAACGAATGCGGGCTTCTTGAATGCCGGGCACCGAAACAGCTGTGCTCTCTACAGAATGGAGAGAGGTGCGTGTCATTTCACTTTCGTCCGGCCCTAAACTTGCCGCCGTTTCATTAATGTCTTCAATGATGGCTTCATCACTGACATGGACGACAAATTCACCGTTTTTTATCGCGTTTCTGGCTGTATCTTTTTGCCGGCCTTCTGATCGGTTAACAGAAATACTGAGTAGCGGAGGATCTGAGCTGACCACGTTATAGAAACTGAAAGGTGCCGCATTGATTGCCCCGCCTGAAGAAAGTGTTGTAACAAATGCGATCGGGCGCGGAATGACGGCTCCTGACAGCAGCTTATACGTCTCTTTGGCACTAAGCTCTTCTGCTTGAAATATGTACACAACAACACCGCCTTTATTGTAAGAGTACCATGATTATAACGAAATCCATTCAAGGAAACCAAATGATGCGGGTTGCATATGCTATGTCATGACATATAACTGATATAGGGGAATTAGAAAATAGGCTACCGTACGTATGCCGGAGCCTATGATGACAGTTTCATTATCTATATTTCTTTTTGACTACCCAGCAATTGCCGTCTTTCCAGAACTCTTTTTTGCTGTCGTAATCATTTTTTTTGCGGTGATGGTCATTTTTGCAGTGTTTTTTGTAAGGTTTTTTCTTAAAAGAACAATCAGATTTTTTGTGAGAACGGTACGACTTTTTGTAGCTGCGAGATCTTTTCTTGTGCGAACAGAATGATTTTTTGTAGCTGCGAGATTTCTTGTGAGAACAGTAAGATTTTTTGTAGCTGCGAGATTTCTTGTGAGAACAGTAAGATTTTTTGTAGCTGC